>JBMTER010000044.1:0-10931 GCA_049433345.1 Gaiellales bacterium
CGCGGCGATGGGGATGCCGTACCCGGCGGAGCGGATCGTGACCGCGGCGGCCGCCACCGTCGCGTTCCTGCAGCGCCGCCACCGCGGCCGGCGCGTGCTCCTGCTCGCCGAGGCGGGGGCCCATGCGGAGGTCGAGGAGTCCGGCGGCCTCGACCTCGTCGGGCGCTGGCAGGACGCCGAGGTCGTCTGCCTCGGCGGCCCCTCGGAGACCATGACGTACCCGGCCCTGCAGGACGCCTTCCGGGCGCTGATGGGGGGTGCGGCGTTCGTCGCGATGCAGCGCAACCGGTGGTGGCCGACGCAGGCCGGACCGGGTCTCGACGCGGGCTGCTTCGTGCGCGGGCTCGAGTACTCGAGCGGCCGCCGCGCCACCGTGATCGGCAAGCCGGCGGCGGGCGCGTACCGCGCCGCCCTGCGCGTGCTCGGCCTGCGCCCGGCCGAGGCGATGATGGTCGGTGACGATCCCGTCGCGGATCTCGCCACCGCCGGCCGCATCGGGATGGCCACCTGCCTCGTGCGCACCGGCAAGGGCGGATCGTTCGCCGACCCGTACGCGGGCGTCACCCATGACGTGCCCGACGTGGGCGCCGTTCCGGCACTCGTCGGCGTCTGACCGGGGTCGTTGACCCGGCGTCCGCGTCGGCGTAGCGTTCGCGCATGCGCATCGCCCATCACCGCCTCGGCCCGTTCCTCGTCCCATTCGTCCTGCTCGCGCTGGTGCTCGCCGCCTGCGGCGGCTCCGATAGCGGCGACGTGGACGTCCAGGTCGACGGCGGCGGGATCGACATGACCATGGAGGCCGACGGCGGCACCATCGCGGTCGATGCGGGCGACGGGGTCGCGTTGCCCGAATCCTGGCCGGCCGAGGTGCCGAAGCCCGAGGGCGCGCCGACGATGGCGTCGACCGGCGACTTCGAGGGCGGCATGGGTTGGACCGTCAACTACGGGCAGGCCGATGCAGCCGCATTCGACGCGTACGTCGCCGCCCTCGCGGCCGCCGGCGGCGAGTCCGTCGCGTCGCTCGACCAGAACGGCGTGCGCAGCGAGTCCGTCACGATCGGGGCGTACGGCGTCACGGTGCAGTTGATGGACGGCATCGGCATGACCGTCGTCATCGGTCCCGCGTAGGGCCGGCGCCCAGCGGCGGGCTCGTCCTGCGAGGCGAGATCGGGGCCGTGGTCCGAGGGGAGAAGCCGGTGCGGGACCGCGCACTCGATCACGACCTCCATGATCGCGTCGTCGCCTCCCCCGGTGACCGTCATCGGACGACGCGTCGGCACCCGCACCCGCCGCGTGTCCCTTCGCCATACTGACCCGATGGCGCTGCAGGTAGCCCCGGCCGATGTCGAGCGGATGGTACGGGAGCTGTACATCGCACGCAGTTGGCGGGCGGCGTCGGCGACGCGGTTCTGGACGCTGCTCGCGCTCAGCGCGGTCATCGCGGCCGGCGGCCTGATCGCCGACTCGACCGCAACGGTGATCGGGGCGATGATCGTCGCGCCGTTGATGACCCCGATCCTCGGCACCGCCCTCGCCGTCGTGCTCGGCGATCGCTCGCGGATCCTCGCCTGTGCGGCGCTCGTGATCGGCGGAGCCGCGCTGGTGATCGCGGTCGGCTACGGGCTGGCCAGCATCTCCATCGCCAATGACGGCTTCACCGGCAACGCCCAGATCGAGGGCCGCATCAGCCCGCGCCTGATCGACCTCGTCGTCGCCACCGGTACCGGCATCGTCGGCGCGTTCGCGCTCGTCCGGTCCGACGTCGCCGACACGCTGCCGGGCGTCGCGATCGCGATCTCCCTCGTCCCACCGCTCGCAACGGTCGGCATCCTGCTTTCGGTCGGTCGCGGCGACGACGCGCTGGGGGCGCTGCTTCTCTTCGGCACCAACGTGGCGGCCATCATCGCCACCGGGTGCGTCGTGCTGCTCGCCTACCGGGTCCGTGCCGCGGCGCGGGCCGGGGGAATGCTGCCGGGGCGGGTCGGGGTCTTCACGCCGCTCGTGATCGGGCTGCTGCTCCTCGTGATCCTCGGAGCGCTCGCCGTCGGCAGCGCGCGGCTGGCGATCGACCACTGGCTGCTGCGGGAGGCACGCCCGGTGGTCGGGGAGTGGGCGATCCGCCATGCCTGGGCGGTGACCGACCTGACGGCGCAGAACGGCGAGCTGCGAGTGTCGATCCTCGGCGCCTCCAGCGCTGCGACCCTCGAGGATCTGCGCAGCAGCCTCGACGCGGCGGGATTCGAGTCGGTACCGATCATCGCCCGCGTGGCGTCGGGCCGTCAGCTGATCTGCCACAGCGGGAACCCCTGCCGTGCCGACATCAGCGCCGACGTGGCAGGGCGCTAGTTCCGCGCCGTGGGGCCGAGCGCGCCGAACGCGCGCAGGATCCCGCGCGCCATCGACACGCCGAGCGCGTACTGCTCGATCCGGAGGTGCTCGTCGGGGGCGTGGATGCGGTCGTTCGGCAGCGCGCAGCCCGTCAGCACCGTCGGCACGCCCTTCGCGGCGAGCGCGGTCACGAGGGGGATCGCGCCGCCGGAGCGGGTGACGGCGCAGGGCATCCCGGTGGCCTCCTCGACCGCGGTGCGGGCGAGGCGCACCGCGGGCAGGTCAGGGTCGAAGGCGGCGCCGTCGGAGCGGCCGCGCAGCTCGAAGGAGAGCTCGGCTCCGGCGGGCGCGCGCTCGCGCAGCAGGGCCTGCACTGCGTCCCAGACGACGAGGGAGTCCTGGCCGCCGACCAGCCGGAACGAGACGGCCGCGGTGGCCTCGCAGGGCACGATCGTGCGGTTGGCGCCGGCGTCACGGCAGGTGATCGCGTTGACGTCGAAGGTGGGCAGGGCCGTCGTGCGCAGGTAGTAGTCGGCGAGGGCCTCGAGTCCCTTCGGCGCGATGCCGGCGATCGCGAGCTCGCCGGCCGGGTCGGGCAGGGTGGCCCAGGTCGCGGTCTCGGCCGCCGCGGGCGGCTCGACCCCGACCATCAGGGACGGGTGCAGGCGCCCGTCGGGACCCGGCTCGAGGTCGGCGATCAGCCGGCTGAGGACGTGCGCCGCGTTCAGGGCCGCGCCGCCGTAGAGGCCCGAGTGGGCGTCGCGCTCGCCGGTCCGGACGGTGATGGTGCCGGTGATCACGCCGCGCACCCCGATCTCGATCGCCGGTCGGCCGGGCTCCACGAAGCCCGCGTCGAAGACGACGGCGGCATCGAACGCGCCGTCCGGCTGCTCCTCGATCCAGTCGATCACGGAGTGGCCGCCGATCTCCTCCTCGCCGTCGAGGACGATCGTGAGCCGCACGGGCAGGGACCCGTCGGCGGCGAGATCCGCCGCGCCGGCGAGCAGCGCGTGGAAGTTCCCCTTGTCGTCCGAGGCGCCGCGGGCGTAGATCGCGCCGTCGCGGAGCGCCGGCTCGAACGGCGGCGACGTCCAGGCGTCGAGGGGGGCCACGGTCTGCACGTCGTAGTGCCCGTACAGCAGCACCCGCGGTGCGTCCTCCGTGGCAGCGGGGATGGTCCCGACCACGAGCGGGTTGACGGCCGTCGGCAGCACGTCGGCGCTGCCGCCGGCCGCGCGGATCCGGTCGGCTACCCAGTCGGCCGCGCGGGCGATGTCGGCCGGGTCGCCGTCGCCCGAGGAGATCGACGGGATGCGCAGGAAGTCGCGCAGTTCCTCGATCAGCTCGTCGGTGGTGCGGGGCATGCGTGCCTCCCGGGTCCGGGGTCAGGACGTAGGCTTCGGGCGCCGGTTGATGGAAGAGGACGACGAGAACACTAGCCCGACGCCCCACGCCGTCGCGGGGCTCGAGGCGGTCACTGCCGCCTACGCCGCCGGCGACGACGTCCGGCAGGTGGCCGTGCGGCTCGGTTCCACGGCGTCCGTGGCCGCGCGCTGCGGCGAGGCCGTGCTGCCGCTCGTCCTCGCCGCGCTGCACGCTGCCCGTGCCGACGCCGACCGGCCCGCGCTGTCGGTAGTCGTCGCCGACGCCGACCGGGCGCGCGAGCTGGCCGACGCCGTGCGCGCCTTCTCGCCGGGCGTGTCGGTCGCGTACCTGCCGCATCGCGGCGTCGACTGGGGCTCGGGACTCGACCCGGCGCCGCATCTCGTGGGCGAGCGCGCGCATGCCCTCGCGACGCTCGCCGAGGGCGGCATCGTCGCGGTGTCCGCCGACGCGCTCGTCGAGCGCCTTCCGGGGCGTGCCCTGCGCCCGCCCACCCTGCGCGTCGGCGCCGGCGACGCGATCGACCGCGACGCCCTCGTCGGGCAGCTGGTGGCGATGGGCTACGAGCGCGTCGAGGGCCAGGTCGACGAGCGCGGCCAGGTCGGGGTGCGCGGCGACGTCGTCGACGTCTACCCGACCACGGGGCGCGAACCCGTCCGCGTCGAGCTCTTCGGCGACGAGGTCGAGCGCGTCTCGGCCTTCTCGACCCTGACGCAGCGCTCGCTGCGGCCGCTCGAGCTGCTCGTCGCCCATCCGGCGCGCGACGGCGATCAGGGCGACGTGGCGGAGCGGCTCGGCGACGAGGGCCCGCACCTGCCCGAGGGGCTCGTGCCGCGCGCGCCCGAGCTGATCGGCGCCGGGACCCTCGTCGTCTGGGATCCACCCGGGGCGCTCGCCGCCGGTCGCGAGCGGATCGACGAGATCGCCGGGCCCGCGCGGCGCGCGTACCTGACGCACGAGCAGCTCGCCGAGACGCTCGACGGCGCGCATCGCCTGGAGACGCTACCCGCGGGCCAGCCGGTGGCCTTCGAGGGGCACCCGCCTGCGCTCGCCGCCCGTGGCCTCAGCGAGGTCGAGACCGCGCTCGCCGCGCTCGCCGCGCGCGACCTGCGCGTCGTGCTGACGTTCGCGCATGCCGGCGACGCCGCGCGGGCCGCGCGCCAGCTCACGCGGCTCGACCACGGCTGGCTCGGCGCGGGGGAGGATCTGCCCGAGGCGGCCGGTGTCTACCTCGCGGTGTCGCCGCTGCGCCGCGGCCTGGTCGCGCCGACGGCCCGGATCGCGGTCGTGCCCGGCGGATCGCTCCTGCGCTCGCGCCGCTCCGCGCCGGCTCGCGGTGGACGCGCGATCGCCTCCTTCGGCGATCTACGGCCCGGCGACGTCGTCGTCCACGAGGACCACGGTGTCGGGCGCTTCGAGCGCTTCGACGTGCGCACCGTCGGCGGCGTCACGCGCGACTACATCGACCTCGCCTTCCGCGGCGAGGATCGGGTCTACCTCCCGCACGAGCAGATCTCGAAGCTGACCCGCTACGGGGGGGCCGACGGCCGCGAGCCGCAGCTCTCGAAGCTCGGCGGCAAGTCATGGCTGCAGCTGAAGGCGCGGGCGCGCAGTGCAGTGCGCGAGTTGGCGGGCGAGCTGCTCGCGCTGTACGCGCAGCGCCAGGCGGTACCCGGGGTCGAGCATCCCGAGCCGGGCGAGCTCCTGCGCCAGGTCGAGGATGGCTTCCCGTACGCGGAGACCGACGACCAGGAGCGCGCGATCCAGGAGGTGATGGACGACCTCTCGCAGGATCGCCCGATGGATCGGCTGATCTGCGGCGACGTCGGCTTCGGCAAGACCGAGGTCGCGCTGCGGGCTGCGGTGCGCGTGATCGAGTCGGGCAGGCAGGTGCTGATGCTCGCGCCGACGACGATCCTCGCCCAGCAGCACGGCGCGACCTTCCGCAGCCGCCTGATGGATCTGCCGATCCGGATCGAGGTCGTGTCGCGGCTGCGCTCCGCCAAGGAGGCGAAGGAGGCCGTCGCAGCGTTCCGCGCGGGCGACGTCGATCTCCTGCTGGGCACGCATCGCGTGCTCAGCCGCGACGTGGTACCGGCCGATCTGGGCCTGGTGATCGTCGACGAGGAGCAGCGCTTCGGCGTCGCGCAGAAGGAGCTCCTGCGGCAGATGCGCACAGAGGTCGACGTGCTGGCCCTGTCGGCGACGCCGATCCCGCGCACCCTGCACATGTCGCTCGCGGGCCTGCGCGACATCTCCGTGATCGCGACGCCGCCGCGCGGTCGCCGGCCGATCCACACCCATGTCGGCGAGTACGACCCCGAGCAGGTCGCGGGGGCGCTGCGCCGCGAGGTCGCGCGCGACGGCCAGGCCTTCTACCTGCACAACCGGGTCGAGACGATCGACGAGGCCGCCGAGGGCCTGCGCCAGCTCTGCCCCGAGCTGCGCTTCGCCGTCGGACACGGCCAGATGACGGAGCGCCAGCTCGAGGCGGTGATGGCGGCGTTCATCCGGGGGGATCACGACGTCCTGGTGGCCACCACGATCATCGAGGCCGGACTCGACATCCCGTCCGCGAACACGCTGATCGTGGAACGGGCGGACCTGCTCGGACTGTCCCAGCTGTACCAGATCCGCGGTCGCGTCGGCCGCTCCGATGTGACCGCGCACGCCTACCTGCTGTATCCGGACGCGACGCAGCTGTCGGAGGAGGCGCGCGCGCGGCTCGCCGCGCTCGCGGACTACACGGAGCTCGGGTCGGGGTTCCGGGTGGCGATGCGCGACCTCGAGCTGCGCGGCGCGGGCGACCTGCTCGGCGACGAGCAGTCGGGGCACGTCGCCGCCGTCGGGTTCGAGCTCTACTGCGACCTGCTGGCCGAGGCGGTATCCGAGCTGCAGGGCGTCGCACCCGAGACGGTCGCGCAGGGGCCGCGCCTCGACGTGGCACTCGACGCGTTCGTGCCGGCCGACTACGTGGGCCTCGAGGCGGCCAAGATGGACGTGCACCGGCGCATCGCGCTCGCGCAGGATCCCGACCAGCTGCGCGACCTCGAGCTCGAACTGGAGGATCGCTTCGGCCCGCTGCCCGATCCGGTCGCGAACCTGATCGCGATCCAGGAGCTGCGGCTCGCGCTCGCCCCCCTCGGCGGTGTGTCCGTGCAGGTGGGGTCGGACGCCGCGCGGATCACCGGCTTGCGGGTGGCGCGCGACGAGCTGCGCCAGCTGCGGGAGCGCTTCGCCGATCTGCGGGTGAACGCGGCCAAGGACGAGATCGGGTTGCCACGGCGGGAATCCGGATCACCGCTCGAGGCGGCCCGAGAATTGGCCGATGCTATGATCGGCCTGCGTTCGGCGGCGCCCTCCGGGGCCTGAAACCGCCGGCCGAACGGGTCCGAACCGCACCGCCCATCAACCGCCTGGAGTTCCCATCCGCATGCGACGCCTGACTCCGCTCGCCATCCTCCTCGCGCTCGCCGCGCTCACCGTCGCGGCCTGTGGCGGCTCCGATGCGGGCGACGCCGATTCGGGCGGCGCGGAGAAGCCGACCGTGCCCGCGGGCGCGGTCGCCGTGGTCGGCGCGGAGACGATCACCCAGCAGCAGTTCGACGACCTCTACGCGTCCGCCGTCAAGCAGGGCGAGGCGAGCGGCCAGCCCGCGCCGGAGAAGGGCTCGGAGGAGGAGAAGACGCTCAGGCAGCAGGTGCTGCAGAGCCTCGTCCAGAACGCGGAGATCCGCCAGGAGGCGGAGGCGAAGGGCATCGCGGTCGACGAGAAGCGGGTGCAGGACGACATCACGGCCTTCAAGCAGCAGTGCTGCGAGGGCAAGGACAAGAAGTTCGAGACGTATCTCGAGGACCAGGGCCTGACCGTGGCCGCGCTCGAGGAGCAGTTCGCGCTGCGGCAGCAGGCGCAGGGCCTCTACGACGAGATCACCAAGGACGTCAAGGTCACCGAGGACGAGGCGCAGAAGCAGTACGAGCAGGACAAGGAGGAGCGCTACACCACCGCCCGCTCGCGCAAGGTCGCGCACATCCTGATCGACGTGAAGCCGAAGGGCGAGTCGACGGATGCCGACTGCGCCCGCGCCGAGGAGATCCTCAAGGAGGTCGAGGCGAATCCGGGCGATTGGAAGGCGCTGGTGAAGAAGTACTCGGCCGATCCGGGGTCGAAGGACACCGGGGGCGAGTACGACATCACCGACGACGAGAACTGGGATGCCGACTTCCGGGAGGGGGCGTTCAGCCTCGCCGCTGAGGGCGACCTCACGGATCCGCCGGTGAAGTCGCAGTTCGGCTGTCACATCATCAAGGCGCTCGGTCCGATCCAGGCCGCGACGACGCAGCCCTTCGCCGACGTCGAGCAGCAGATCACGGACGAGCTCACGCAGACCAAGAAGAACGAGGTCGCGACGAAGTGGTTCGAGGGCGTCCAGAGGTCCTACGAGGACAAGACCGCCTTCGCGCAGGGCTACACGCTGCCGCCCGCGCAGCCCACCGACACGACCGCCACCGAAACGGCCGAGTAGGCGGGTGGCGCGGCGCGTCGTCGCGCTCGGCCCGGGCTCGCCCGATGCCGTGCCCGCGTTGGCGCTCGAGGAGCTCGTACGCGTGGGCTCGGCAGACGTCCGCTGCGATGCGGAGCTGTGCGCCCTGCTCGCCGAGCGGGGCGTCGCCCACGACCCGACCGCCGCGCTGATCGCCGCCGTCGATCGCGATGCGTGGCTGCTCGCCCGCTCCGAGCCCGCACTCGAGACGATCCCGGAGCGCCCGGAGCTCGCCGCGCGCGCCGCGGCGCAATCGCTCGCCGCGCTGTGGGGGATCACGGTTCGCCTGCGCGCCGACTGCCCGTGGGATCGCGAGCAGACTCCGGCGACGATCGTGCCGCACACGATCGAGGAGGCCTACGAGGTCGCCGACGCCGCGCTCGCCGGACCGCCCGGGCCGAAGCTCGTCGACGAGCTCGGCGACCTCCTGTTCCAGTCGTTCATCCTCGCGCTGATGGCGGCGGAGGCCGGCGCGGGGGACCTCGGCGACGTCGCCGACGGCATCGCGGACAAGCTCGTGCGGCGCCATCCGCACGTCTTCGGCGACCTCGACCTCGGGACGTCCGAGGCGGTGCTGCGCTCATGGGAGGGCATCAAGCGCGAGCAGGAGGGCCGCGAGGGCGTCTTCCACGACATCCCGCAGACGCTGCCGCCGCTCCTCGCCGCCCTCAAGACCCAGAGGCGCGCCGCCGCCGTCGGCTTCGACTGGGCGCAGTGGGGCGGGGCGGAGGAGTCCCTGCGCGCCGAACTCGACGAGCTGGCCGAGGCCCTGACCACTCACCCGCCGGCGGGACCCGAGCCCGCCGCTGCGGTCCGCGACGAGGCCGGCGACGTGCTGTTCGCCGCCGTCAACCTGCTGCGGCTGGCGCGCGTCGATCCGGAGACGGCGCTGCGCGGCGCGACCGCGCGCTTCCGGGCGCGCGTCGAGGAGGCCGAGCGGATCGCCGCAGGCGATGGGGCGGACTGGAAGACGCTCTCCCTCGAGGAGCAGGAGCGGTACTATCGCGCCGCGAAGGACCGCCTCGCCGGGCGGTCGACCGACGAAGGAGCACGATGAGCGTCATCACCCGCGTCCACGGCCGGCAGATCCTCGATTCGCGCGGCAATCCGACCGTCGAGGTCGATGTCGAGCTCGAAGGAGGCGCCCGCGGTACGGCCGCGGTGCCGTCCGGTGCCTCGACGGGCCAGTGGGAGGCGGTCGAGCTGCGCGACGGCGGGGACGCGTGGATGGGCAAGGGCGTCACCCAGGCCGTCGGCCACGTCAACGGCGAGATCGCCGACCGGCTCGCGGGGATGGAGGCGGACGATCAGCGCGCCGTCGACGCGGCGCTGATCGACCTGGACGGCACGCCGAACAAGGGGCGCCTCGGCGCCAACGCGATCCTCGGCGCGTCGCTGGCCACCGCCCATGCCGCCGCCGCGGCGAACGGGGTTCCGCTGTACCTGCAGGTCGGCGGCTCCGACGCGCACGTCCTGCCCGTGCCGATGATGAACGTGATCAACGGCGGTGCACACGCCGACAACGCGCTCGACCTGCAGGAGTTCATGATCATGCCGGTCGGCGCGCGCACCTTCGCGGAGGGCCTGCAGATGGGCGTCGAGACGTTCCACGCGCTGCGCGCGGACGTCAGGGCGCGCGGCCTGTCGACGGCCGTCGGCGACGAGGGCGGCGTCGCGCCGGACCTGCCGTCGAACGAGGAGGCGCTCCGGCTGATCATGGGCGCCATCGAACGCGCCGGCTACCGGCCCGGCGACGACATCGCGATCGCCCTCGATCCGGCGATGACGGAGCTCTACGACGAGGGCGCAGGCCTCTACCGGCTCCCGGGCGACGGCCGCGACCTCGACAGCGAGGGGATGGTCGCGTTCTGGGCGGACCTCGTCGACCGCTATCCGATCGTGTCGATCGAGGACGGCTGCAGCGAGGACGACTGGGACGGCTGGGCGCTGCTCACCCGGACGCTCGGCGAGCGCGTGCAGCTCGTCGGCGACGACCTCTTCGTCACCAACCCGGACCGTCTGCGCATGGGCATCGAGCGCGGCGCGGGCAACGCGCTGCTCGTCAAGGTCAACCAGATCGGCACCCTGTCGGAGACCCTCGACGCGATCCAGGTGGCCCGCGATGCGGGCATGCGCTCGGTGATGTCGCATCGCTCCGGCGAGACGGAGGACGTGACGATCGCCGACCTCGCCGTCGCCGCGGGCACTGGCCAGATCAAGACGGGTGCGCCGTCGCGGTCGGACCGGGTCGCCAAGTACAACCGCCTGCTGCGCATCGAGGAGCAGCTCGGCGATCGGGCGACCTATCCCGGCCGCGCCGCATTCGCGCACGCCTGAGGCCGCGCGTGCGGTGACCCGGCGCCCCACGCGGGCAGGAGTTGACGCGTAGGCGGTCGTACTGTGGGGTGGGAGCCCGTGCGGCCTCCCCGCAGCCACCATGGCGACGTCCCGCAGTCCACGACCGAACGCCCGCTACCGCAAGCACCGGCGCGACGCCGCCGTGCGTCGCCGGCGGATCGTGCTGTTCCTGGTGCTCGCTGCGTCGCTCGTGATCGCAGGGGTCGCGGTCGCCTGGCCGAAGGACCCGGACACACCCGTTGCGAGCGAGTTGCAGGCGCTGGAGGAGGCCGGCGAGGTGGCCGGCGAGGTGGCCGGCGAGGGCGATGCCGCAGTCACA
>JBMTER010000045.1:0-10889 GCA_049433345.1 Gaiellales bacterium
ATCGGCGAGGCCCTCACGAAGGGCCTCGGCGCCGGCGCGCGCCCCGAGATCGGCCGCGAGTCCGCCGAGGAGTCCGAGGAGGAGATCCGCGACGCCCTGCGCGGCTCGGATCTCGTCTTCATCGCGGCGGGCGAGGGGGGTGGCACCGGCACCGGTGCCGCGCCGGTGGTGGCCCGAATCGCCCGCGACATGGGGGCGCTGACCATCGGCATCGTGACGACGCCGTTCCGCTTCGAGGGCGCGCAGCGTCGTGCCCAGGCCGACGCCGGGATGGAGATGCTGCAGGCGAACGTCGACACGCTGATCGCGATTCCGAATGACCGCCTGCTGCAGGTGCTGGAGCGGGGCGTCTCGATGATCGACGCGTTCGGCGTCGCCGACGACGTGCTGCGCCAGGGCGTGCAGGGCGTCTGCGACCTGATCACGACGCCCGGCCTGATCAACCTCGACTTCGCCGACGTGCGCACGGTCATGCGCGACGCCGGCACGGCTCTGATGGGCATCGGCATGGCGAGCGGCTCGAACCGCGCCCGCGAGGCCGCGCTGCGGGCCGTCGAGTCCCCGCTGATCGGCCACCAGATCCGCGGCGCGACGGGGATCCTCCTGAGCGTCGCCGGCGGTCCCGACCTGTCCCTGCACGACACGATGGAGATCGCGGAGGTCATCCGCGAGGCCGCCGACGAGTCCTGCAATGTGATCTTCGGCGCGACCGTCGACGAGAGTCTCGGCGATCAGGTCTGGGTGACCGTGATCGCCACGGGCTTCGACCGCCCGGCCGGATCGCGCCCGCTTGAGGCGTCGATGACGGGGGGCGCGTCGCTGATCCCCGAGTTCAACGTGTCGACCGCTGAGTCCACCGGTGCCGACGGTGGTCTCGACGTGCCCGACTTCCTCAAGTAGCGGGGCTACTCGCCGAGCCCGAGCTCGGCCGCCAGCTCCTCCGGCGTTCGCACGCGGCCGTTGCGCCGTGCGCGTTCCTGCGTCTCGCGGGTCAGGACGAGGCCGCGGTGGATCTCGCCGAGCAGTTCCGTCACCACCTCGACTCGGCGCGGCTCGTCTCGGCCCTCGAGCAGCGACTGCTTGACGTCGTGGCTGAGGTCGACGCGGGCCGCGAGGGCGTAGGCGAGGCGCGGCCCGGGCTCGGGCGCGTCCGGGGCGGCGCCCGGCAGCTCCTCGGCGAGTGCCCGGTAGGCGGCGATGGCGGCGTCCTGCGCCTGCGTCGGGGCCTCGGAGGGCTCGTCCTCGAGGACGCTCACGATCGCCGAGCGGTAGCTGTGCTCGTCGTGGACCTCGTCGACGCGGATCGCGTCGCGGCCGGTGACGACGATGTTCGAGCGGCCGTCTGCGAAGCGCTCGAGCACCTCGGTGACCTCGGCCGTGCAGCCGATGTCGCGCATGCCGTCCTCGTCGGCGTAGATCAGGCCGAACGGGATCTCCTCCTCGAGGCAGCGCTCGAGCATGTCCTGGTAGCGCGGCTCGAAGATGTGCAGGGGCAGCGGCTCGCCCGGCACCAGCACGAGCTCGAGCGGGAAGATCGGGAGGTCCATGCCCACGCCGGAAGCGTAGGCCATCGCTACCGTACCGCCATGAGCGCACTGCCCGCCGACCCCGTCGCCCTCGCCGAGCGCGTGCGCGCGGGTGATCGGCGCGCGATCGCGCGTGCGATCTCGCGCATCGAGGATGAGGATCCCGCGTCGGAGGCGCTGGTCGCCGCACTCTGGCCGTCGGTCGGCCGGGCCCGTGTGATCGGGGTGACCGGCCCGCCCGGGGTCGGCAAGTCGACGCTCGTCGGAGCGCTCGTCTCCGAGATCCGACGACGCGGCGACACCGTCGGAGTGGTCGCGGTCGACCCGTCGAGCCCGTTCACCCAGGGCGCCGTCCTCGGAGACCGGGTGCGCCTGGTCGAGCACGACACCGACGACGGGGTGTTCTTCCGCTCGATGGGCAGCCGCGGTCGGCTCGGCGGGGTGGCCGAGGCGACGGCGCTGGCGGCGGCCGTGCTGGACTGCGCCGGGTTCGACGTGGTGCTCGTGGAGACGGTCGGCGCCGGGCAGTCCGACATCCGCATCGCCGACCTCGCGGACATCGTGGTGCTCGCGCTGCAGCCCGGGAGCGGCGATAGCGTGCAGGCCATCAAGGCCGGCGTGATGGAGATCCCCGACGTGGTCGCCCTGACGAAGTGCGACCTTCCCGGCGTCGACGCGTTTCGCGGTGAGCTGCGGCTCGCCCTCGGCATCGATCCCGATCGTGCGCCCCTCCTGGTGGAGGTGTCGGCGCCGAACGGCACCGGCGTCGCGGACCTGCTCGACGCCGTCGATCGCGCCCGCGCCGCGCTCGGCGACGAGGGCCTGCGCGCGCGCCGCCGCGACGGGCGCCTGAAGGAGGCCGTGCAGACCGCCGCGGCCCGGGCGGCCGCGCGCGCCCAGCACGCGCTCGGCTCGGACCCCGACGTGGCGGCCGCCGCGGAGCGCCTCGAGCGCGGCGAGCTCGATCCGCTCGCCCTGGTTCGGCTGATCGAGGCGCGTAGCGGGCGGTCGGCGTGATCGGCCTCGAACGCATCCGCGAGGCCCGGGAGCGCATCCGGGGCATCGCCTTCGAGACGCCTCTGCTCCACTCGCGCCACCTCTCCGACCTGACCGGGGCCGACGTCTGGTTGAAGACGGAGAACCTCCAGCGCACGGGGTCGTTCAAGATCCGCGGCGCGGCCAATCGCGTACGGCTGCTCGACGCGGACGAGCGCGCCCGCGGCGTGATCGCCGCGAGTGCCGGCAATCACGCGCAGGGGCTCGCGCTCGCCGCCCAGAGCCTCGGCGTGCCCGCCACGATCTGCATGCCGATCGACGCCTCCCTGACGAAGGTCGAGTCGACGCGGGGCTACGGAGCCCGCATCGAACTCGAGGGAGTGGCCTTCGACGACGCGCTCGCCCACGCCCGCGCGATCTGCGATCGCGAGGGCTCCGTCTTCGTCTCCCCGTTCGACGATCCCGACGTGATCGCGGGCCAGGGCACGGTCGGCCTCGAGATCGTGGAACAGCTGCCCGAACCCGACCTGGTCGTCGTGCCGTGCGGGGGCGGCGGGCTGATCAGCGGCGTCGCGACCGCCGTGCACGCGCTGCGGCCCGCGACGCGCATCGTCGGAGTCCAGGCGGAGGCCTGCGCGCCCTTCGTGCGCGCCCTCGAGACGGGGGAGATCGCCTCCGCCCCTTCCGCCGGCACGATCGCCGACGGCATCGCGGTCAAGCGCCCCGGCGAGATCACCTTCCCGATCGTCCGCGACCTCGTCGAGTCCGTGGTGACGGTCGACGACGAGCAGATCGCGGCGGCCATGACGCTGCTCGTGGAGCGTCAGAAGCTGGCCGTCGAGGGCGCGGGCGCGGCTGGCGTGGCCGCGCTGCTCGCGGGTGCCGTGGGGGATGTGGCGGGCTCGCGGGTCGTGGTCGTCGTCTCCGGCGGGAACGTCGACCTGCTGCTCCTGCAGGGCATCATGCGCCACGGACTGACCACGGCGGGTCGCTACATGCGCTTCACGACCCGCATGGCTGACCGTCCGGGCGCACTGCGCGAGTTCCTGGACATCCTGACGGCCGAGCGCGTCAACATCGTCGACATGTTCCACCACCGGGACGGCACGGACCTCGGGGTCAAGGACACCGCCGTCGACATCACCGTCGAGACGCGCGATCACGACCACGGCGAGCACGTGCTGGAGCGGATCCGGGCCGGCGGCTATCCCGCGGAGCGCATGACCCTGTCCTAGGCCGTCTGCAGCGCGGCGGAGCCCATGCCGCCGCCGAGCACGGGATGCACGTCGGCGAAGCCGCGAGCCGCGAGGATCGACGCCCCGATGCCCGCGCGCTGGCTCGACTGGCAGACGACCGCCGTCCGCCGCGTCGGATCGAGGCCGTCGAGCGCCGCGTGGTGGAGGTCGTGCAGTGGGATCTGCCGCGCGCCGTCGAGCGCCGCCGGCGTCTCGTCCTCGTTTCGGACGTCGACGATCTGGAGGTCGTCGCGCTCGGCGAGGAACTCGTCGACGGACAGCGGGGGCAGGGCGACGACATCATGGATCTCCGCAGCGGGGAACCAGCCGCGCTGGCTGAAGTGCGCGATCGCCTGGAGTTGGCGCGCGGCCTGGAAGGCCTGCTCCTCATCGTCGGCGATCAGCACGGTCGGAACGTCCGGATCGAGCAGGAAGCCGGCGCGCGTGCCGAAGCCGGTCTGGCCGAGCGGGACGTGGTAGGCGCCGCGGGCGATGCCGTGGACGGCGTCGGCCGTCGCGCGGACGTCGAGGAGCGGGGCGTCCGCGGGCAGCTCGGCGAGCCGCTCCGGCTGCCGCGGCCGCGCGACGAAGGGCCCCCGGTTGACGTCGACGATGCGGGCGAGGTTCGGCGGCTTGGGGGCGAGTCCCGCGTTCGCGGCAACCACGAACGCCTCCTCGCCCATCGGCTGCAGCATGTCGTTGAAGCGCCGCTCGAAGCCGAGCGTGGTGGAGGGCTTCGCGCTCATGCCCTTGCCGCAGAGCGAACCGGCGACGTGGCCGGGGAAGACCTCGATGCCGTCGGGCAGCTGCAGGATCCGCTCGTGCAGCGTGCGGTAGAGGCCGGAGGCTCCCTCCTCGCCGGCGATCGCGAGATCGGGTCGGGCGACGTCGCCCACGAACAGGCTGTCGCCGGTCAGGAGCATCCACGGCTCGTCGGCGCGGGTGTGGTCGATCACCTGCAGGGCGAGGTGCTCGGGGCGGTGACCCGGGGTGTGCATCGCGACGATCTCGACGTTGCCGAGCTTGATCGAGGAGCCGTCCTCGAGCGGGGTGTGGGGATGCGAGGCCTCGGCGAGCGCCGACACGTAGACGGGGACGCCCAGCTCGAGGGCCAGGATGCCGTGGCCGGAGACGTGGTCGGCGTGCGTGTGGGTCTCGATCACGCCGACGAGGCGCGCCCTGTGGTGCTCGAGCGAGCGCTCGAGGGGACGGGTGTCGAGCGCGGGATCGATGACGACCGCCTCGCCGGAGCCCTGGCAGCCGATCACGTACGAGGCGCAGCCGAGGTCGGTGTAGATGAGCTGCTCGAAGATCATGACCCTAATCCTTTCGGGCGGAACGGACCTTGCACAACTCTACAACCATCTGGTTGGGATTGGTATTCCCGTCGGGCTACTTCTCGCCCTGGGCGCGCGAGAACGACGGCTCGCCGTCGAACATCCGCAGCTTCTCCACGTGCACCCAGTTGAAGCGCCCGCCGAAGCGACCCAGGAGCTCGAGGATGTCGTCGCTCGTGATCACGCTGCCGCGGGTGATGAAACGCGCGCGCATGACGTCGGTGGGATCGAGCTGCGCGCTCGTCTTCGGCCACACCTGCGTGCCGCGGCACTCGACCATCTTCAGCTCGAGCGCGGTACCCTCGGCGATCGCCTGCGCCGCCTCGCCGACCGCGGCCGGCGGCTCCTCCGTCTGGAAGAACACGTCGACGCCGACGAGCTCCACCGACTCGGGGATCACGAACGCGGCCTCAGGGCGGGGCACGGGCATCTCCATGCGCTTGACCTCGCGGGCCTTCCACTCGGGCACCGACTTGCCGAGGTTGCCGATGATCGCCTCCGTGTAGGCGCGCGTGCCGACCGCACCCTCGTCGCCAGCCACGTCGCGCGTGCGCACGCCGCTCGCCAGGGTCGCCATCACGGCGTTCTCGACCGACGACGCCGCCTCGAGCTCGCCGATATGGCGCAGCATCAGCACGGCCGACAGGATCATCGCGGTCGGGTTGATCACGTCCTTGCCGGCGTACTTCGGCGCGGAGCCGTGCACCGCCTCGAAGATCGCCACGTCCGTTCCGAGGTTCGCCGACGGCGCGAACCCGAGCCCGCCGACCAGCGCGGACGTGAGGTCCGACAGGATGTCGCCGTTCATGTTCGTGGTGATGATCATCTCGAACTGCTCGGGTCGCTTGACCAGCTGGTGGGCGCAGTTGTCGACGATCACGTGCCAGGAGTCGATGTCCGGGTGCTCGGGCGCGATCTCCTCGAAGGTGCGCTTCATCATGCCCTCGGTCATCTTCATGATGTTGGCCTTCGTGGCGCAGGCGACGTTCGTGCGGCCCTCGGCCTCGGCGAGCGCGTAGGCGAGCCGGATCACCTTCTCACAGCCCTTGCGCGAGATCAGCTTCAGGGTCTGGGCGACGTCGGGCGTCTCCATGTGCTCGATGCCCGCATACAGGTCCTCGACGTTCTCGCGCACCACCACGAGGTCGATGCCGCGGCCCGAGTAGGGCGTCGGCACGCCGGGCATCTCGCGCACGGGCCGGACGTTCGCGTACGTCTCGAAGAGCTTGCGCAGCGTGACGTTCGCGCTCTTCTCGCCGAACCCGACGGGAGTCTCGAGCGGCCCCTTCAGCACGCAGCGCGTGCGCTCGATCGAGGCGATCGTGTCCTCCGGGACGCCCGTCGCGAGGCCCTTCTTGAAGACGTCCGCGCCGGCCTCGTGCTCCTCCCAGGCGATCTTGACGCCGGTCGCGTCGACGATGCGACGAGCGGCCTCCGCCACCTCCGGTCCGATCCCGTCACCCGGGATCAGCGTCACCGCGGTCGTTCCCTTGCTCACCCTGTTTCCCCTTCGAGCGTGTAGATCCCCTGCAGCATAGGCGCAGTCGGCGAAAAGCACCGGAGGCAATACGATTCGGCCGATGGGGCATCATCACGGCCATCACCACGGCCATCACCACGGCCACGGGGCGATCGGGCGCGCGCTGTGGGCGTCGATGGCGCTGACCCTCCTGCTCGGCGCGATCCAGATCGGCTCGGCGCTCTGGTTCGACTCGCTGGCGCTCGCAGCCGACGCCGTCCACAACCTCTCCGACGTCGTCGCCGTCGGTCTCGCGGTCGGGGCGGCGTGGCTCGCCGGGCTGCCGGCGCGCGGGCAGCGCACCTACGGGTACCGCCGCGCCGAGGTCCTGGCCGCCGTCGTCAACTCGCTGCTCCTGCTCGCGCTGACCGCGTGGATCGCGTGGGAGGCGGTTCGTCGCTTAGCCGACCCGCCGGTCGTCGACGGTGGCGGCGTCGCCGTGATCGGGGCGATCGCCGTGATCCTCAACGTGATTCCCGTGATCCTGCTCCTGCGGGCCGGCTCCGCGGGGAACATGAACGCCCAGGCGACGATGCTCCACTTCGCCGCCGACGTGCTCTCGTCCGTCGCCGCGATGATCGCCGGCCTCGTCATCGCCGTGACCGGCTGGGAGCAGGCCGACGCCGTCGCGAGCCTCCTGGTCGCGCTCCTGATCGGCGTCGGCGCGTGTCCACGACGTCCACGACCTCCACGTCTGGCAGATCACCGACGGCTTCCCGGCGCTGACCGCGCACGTCGTGATCGAGCCCGGCGTCGACCAGCACGCGATGCTGCACCGGCTCGAGGCCGTCGTGCGGGAGCGCTGTGGCATCGAGCACACGACGATCCAGATCGACCTCGACCACACGCGGGGGCTCGTCATCCGGCCCCGCCTCGACCAGCCCAAGGAGGCGCCATGAGCGGATCCCCGTACATCGAGCCCGCCGCGTTCGCGGAGCTGCACGCAGCGGGCGCCGTGCAGGTCGTCGACTGCCGCTTCCGGCTCGGCGAGCACGGCGCCGGCGCGGTGCTGTTCGCCGCCGGCCGGATCCCGGGCGCGTTGCGCCTCGCCCTCGACGACGATCTCTCCGGGCCGCTCCGCGACGATCGCCTCGGCGGGCGGCACCCGCTGCCCGCACGAGACGCCTTCGGGTCGTCGTTGCGCGCCGCCGGGCTGCGGGCAGCGCCCGAGATCGTCCTCTACGACGCCGGCACGGGCGGCGCAGCACGCGCCTGGTGGCTCCTGCGCCACCACGGCATCGCCACGCGGGTGCTGCGCGGCGGCATCGACGCGTGGGGAGAGCCGCTCGAGCGCGGCTCCGCGCCCGTGCCCGCGCCCGGCGACATCGCGCTCGGCCCGGAGCGCGGCGACGACCTCGTCGACCACGCCGGGGTGCAGGCCGCGCTCGCGGCCGGCCGCACCGTCCTCGACGCGCGCGCCCCGGCCCGCTACCGCGGCGAGGTCGAGCCGATGGATCCCGTCGCCGGACACATCACCGGGGCCGTCAACGCGCCGTTCGATGCGGACGCCCTGCCCGCCGCCGCGCTCGCCGGAGGCGACCCGCCGGTCGCGTACTGCGGCTCGGGCGTCACCGCCTGCGCCCTGATCCTGCGGCTCGAGGACGAGGGCGTCACGGGCGCCGTGCTGTATCCGGGGTCGTGGAGCGACTGGTGCGCCCGCGGCCTCGCGATCCCCGCCGACGGCTAGCCGAGCAGCGCGCGCAGGCCCGCGCGGCACTGCGTGGCGCCGCCCTGGGCGGGATGGCGCACGCATCCGGTCGCGAGGTCGCCGAGGGCGCGTTCCGCGACCCGCCCGACCGCGATGACCTGGGTCGGCGCGAGGATCCCGAGCAGCCGTTCGAGGAACGGCCGCCCGAGCTCGACCTCGCCCGCCCGCGGCGCGCGATTGGCCAGCGGCCGGCCCGGCGGGTGCGGGTGGAAGGGCACCGTGTTCCAGAGGACGACGCGTCGCTCGAGCTCCGTCTCCGCGAGTACGCCGTGGATGATCGTGGCGGACGCCTCCGTCCAGCCGCCCGGATGCAGCGACGACTGCGCGTACGGCGCACCCCAGTCGGCGAGCTGGCGCTCGCTCGTGAAGGCGATGCCGCTGAAGCGCCCGCCGCGCCAGCCCATCGCCTCACCGGCGAGGACGGCGACGGGCGCGGGCCGCTCGGCCAGATAGGCGGCGAGGTTGGCGCGGCGGGTGGCGGGCGCGTCGGGGCGGTCGAGGTCGTCTACGCGGTCGCGCAGCGGATTCACGAGGTCGACCGGGGTGGAGCAGGCTGCGACGTCCGCGAGCAGGCGGTCCAGCGGCCGCGGGCTCACCGCGCGGGGACGATCGGCACGCGCCGGGCGCGCGCCTCCACCCGCTGCGGGCCGCGCGGGCGCAGGCGGGCTGCCGAGCCACCGCCGTCGCGCGGACCCCGCCCGGGCCCGCGGCTCCACGGGCGCCGACTGCGCGGATGACGATCCGTGCCACCGCCGCTGCCGCCGCCACCGAGGCCGGCGAGCCACGCCGCGTCGATCGCGTCCTGGCGCTCCGTGTCCTTCACGGCGCCCCACATCCAGCGCCAGACCGGGATCACGATCAGCTTCGGGGCGATCGTGAGGATGATCCAGCCCCACAGGATCTCCTGCCACAGCGTGAAGTCGCTCATGCCCCGCTCCTTCGCATGGGCGCATGGTAGCGATGAGCGGTGACGGTGGTCACCCGGACGGAGCCGCGTCGAGGGTGCCGCGCACGACCTGGTCGTCGAACTCGCCGAGGCGGAAGCGCGCGGTGGCCTCCCAGCGGCCGGGCGCGGGGAGGACGACGCTGCCCGTCCAATGGCCGGGCTCGATGCGGGTCAGTTCCACCGGCAGTCGCTCGACGTCGGTCGACGCCAGCGAGACCGAACCATCCTGGGCGTCCCACGCCGGCTCGCCGCGCGCGTCGACGACGATCAGGTGCACCTCGTTCGGGGCGCCGGCCACGCCCGGCGTGATCGACAGCTGCGCGACCCTCCCGTCCGCGTCGGCGGTCACGGTCATCGGTCCGGCCGGGCTCTTGGCCGCTCCCGCCGGCGCGAGACCGGTCAGGACGCCGGTGACCGCGATCACGACGAGGACGAGGACGGCCTCGGTGGTGAGCGCCCGTGTCGCGCCCCGGCCGCGACGGCGCGTGATCGCCGCGAGCGCCACCGCGATCGACACCACGACGACCTTCGCGATCACGAGCCGGCCCCAGGCCGACGCCCACAGTGCCTCCGGAGAGCCGGCGTAGACGAATGCGGCGATGGTCCCGGTCGCGACCAGGCCGGCGAGCCCGGCGAGCGCGACCCGCGTGAAGCGCGCCACGATCCCGGCGAGCAGGTCGCCGCGGGAGACGTCACCCGCGGCCCGCAGCGCGGGCGGCAGGCCGAGCGCGAGGGCGAGGACGCCCCCTGCCCACAGGCCCGCTGCGACGACGTGGGCCCAGCTGCCGATCTGGGACGGCCACGACGGCTGCTGCGCGACGGCGTGTCCGGCCAGTGCGGGTGCGGCGGCCAGGATCGCCGCGAGCCCGAGGGCGGGGCCGGCGGGCAGGCGGCCCTCCGTCGTGGCTGCGAGCAGCGGCACGAGGACGAGTGCCGCGAGGAGCGATGCGACGGCGACCACGCCCTGGCGCAGCGACAGGAGCTCGCCGAGCCCGAGGCCGCTCGACCACGTCTCCACCGGGAACCAGGCCAGCGTCGCCACGACGAGGATGCCCGGGGCCGCGACCGCGAGTGGCAGGATGCGGCGGCGGAACGCCGCATCGGCGGCCTCGGCGTCGGCCGCGGCCCGCATGCGTCCGCGGCGGATCGCCGGCCCCCACACGAGCAGCAGCACGGCCGCCAGGCCGAGTGACGCGACGATCCCGCCGAAGCGCACCGCGCGCAGCGCGCTCGTGGCCCACCGCGCTCCCGCGGGCTGCAGCACG
This sequence comes from Gaiellales bacterium, assembly GCA_049433345.1. Classification (GTDB taxonomy): domain Bacteria; phylum Actinomycetota; class Thermoleophilia; order Gaiellales; family F1-60-MAGs149; genus F1-60-MAGs149. The sequence goes on from JBMTER010000045.1 coordinate 10,533, forward strand.
TCGCCCGCGGCGTCGATGGCGGCCGGGGCGGACGGGCTGCCCACGGAGAACGCGAAGGCGCCGCTGATGCGATGGCCGTCGACCGAGATCGCGCTCCACGCCACCGTCGCGGTGCCCTCCGGCATGCCGTCGCGCACGAGGATCGAGAGGGTGCGTCCGCTCGCGGTCGGCTCGCCGTCGGCGAAGTCCTCGCCATCGGGCGCGATCACGCGGATCTGCGCGCCGACGGCCTCGACCGGCTCGTTGAAGGTGAGCTGCACGGCCATCGGCTGCTCGGCGAGGATGCCGTCTTCCGTCGGCGCCGTCTGCAGCAGCACGGCGTGTGCCCCGGCGACGGCCGGGGCGAGCGCGATGGCG
>JBMTER010000046.1:0-10654 GCA_049433345.1 Gaiellales bacterium
CCGGCCCCCCCCGCAGTCGTTCCGGGGCCCCTCCCCCGCGCGCTAGGTGCCGGCGATGATCACGAGCAGCGCAGCCGTGCCGAGGGCGCTCCAGCGCGGCAGCACGCCGACGGAGGCCCGCCAGGCGCCCGCGCAGGCCACGGCGAAGGCGCCGAAGGCGAGCACGTCGCCGCGCGCGTCGATCGCCACCAGCCCGAACTGGGCGAGCGCCACGACGAGGAACCAGAGCTCGCCCCGGCGGTCGCCGGAGCCGGCCATCAGCAGCAGCGCGAGGGCGGCGAAGGCGGCGGCGTTGGCGGGCAAGCCGTCGAGGCCGACCGCGACCGCGAGGTAGGCGAGGGCGGGCACGATCGCGATCGCCGGCCCGAGCCGGCCCGCGCCCGACTCGAGCGCGGCCGCGGGGTGCTCGGGGCTCGGCCAGGCGCGGTCGAGGACGAGCACGAACAGCCCACCCACGAGCGCAAAGGCGACCAGCTCGAGCGCGGGCACGAGCCCCTGCGCCGCGCCGATGCCGACCAGGAGCGCCAAGGGCAGCCCGAGGAGCAGCGTGGCCGCGCCCCGGTCGAGGGCGCGGCCGGCGGCGAGCGACGCGCAGAAGAGCACGAGCAGGGCCGCGGTCAGCCACAGGGTCCCCTGAACGAGCGCCCCCACACCGCCGGCGACGCCCACGAGCAGGCTGGTCGAGACGACATCGGCACGACGGGCGATGCCGTAGCCCGGCGGGCCGTGCAGCACCACCATCAGGGCGGCGGCCGCCGCGATCGCGCCCTGAGCGCGGCCCCCGGCCGCCACGCCCGCCGCGAGCGGCGCCCCCACGATCACACCGAAGCGCAGCGCGGGCTGCCCGCGCGCGCGGGCGCGCGCCGGCAGGTCGCTCCCCCGCCTCCGCGAGCGGGTTCCGGCCGTGGCCCCCTCCATCGGGGCAAGCATACGAGACCGGGTACCATTGCCGTCATGGCAACGCCCGCCGCAGGCCGTCCCGTCGCCGCCGTCGAGCGGGCCCTCGCCGTACTCGAGCTGCTCGCCGACCAGCCCGACCTCGGCGTCAACGAGATCGCGCGCCGCCTCGACGTCTCGCCCTCCTCGGCGAGCCGCCTGCTCGGCACCCTCGCCGGCCACGGCCTCGTCGAGAAGACCCCGGACACGGGCCGCTACCGGCTCGGCGTGCGCCTGCTGCAGCTCGGGACGCACGTCTTGCAGCGGCTCGACGTGCGCGACGTCGCGCGCCCCGTGCTCGAGCGCGTCGAGTCCGCCACCGGCGAGACCGCCACGCTGTCCCTCCCCGCCGCCGGCGAGGGCGTCACCGTCGACCACGTGCCGAGCCGGCGCAGCGTGCGCTCCGCCGCGCTCGTGGGTCGCCCCTCGGTGGCGCACGCCACCGCCGTCGGCAAGGTGGTGCTGGCCTTCGGCACGGGCCGCGAGACCGAGATCCCGGAGCGCCTCGAGGCCTTCACCGCGCGCACGATCACGGACCCCGAGCGCCTGACGACGGTCGTCGCCGAGACCGGGAGCCGCGGTTGGGGCGAGGCCGACGGCGAGCGCGAGGCCGACCTCGCGGCGATCGCCGTGCCCGTGTTCGACCACGCGGGCGGGCTGGTCGCCATCCTCGGCGCCCAGGGACCCGCGGACCGCTTCGATGCGGCCGCGCGACGGGCCGCCGTGCCCGTGCTCGAGGACGCCGCGCGCGAGCTCGGTCGGCTGCTCGGCGCGCGCTAGCCGCGGCCGATGTACGGCATCGTCGTCGCCATCACGGTCATGAACTGCACGTTGGCCTCGAGGGGCAGCGCCGCCATGTAGACGACGGCGTCGGCGACGTGGTCGGCGGGCATCGTGGGCTCCACCATGCGCGCGCCCGAGGCCTGCGGCACGCCCTCGCCGGAGCGCATCGGCTCGGTCAGGTCGGTGGCCGCGTTGCCGATGTCGATCTGGCCGCACGCGATCGAGAAGGCGCGCCCGTCGAGCGACGCCGATCGCGTCAGCCCGGTGATGGCGTGCTTGGTGGCCGTGTACGGCGCCGAATTCGGGCGCGGCACGTGCGCCGAGATCGAGCCGTTGTTGATGATGCGCCCGCCCTGCGGATCCTGGGCCTTCATCAGCCGGAAGGCCTCCCGCAGGCACAGGAACGCACCGGTCAGGTTGACGTCGACGACGCGCTCCCACTCGTCGACGGCGAGCTCGTCGATCGGCACCCCGCGAGCCGCCACGCCGGCGTTGTTGAACAGCAGGTCGAGCCGGCCGTGGCGGGCCTCGACCTCGGCGAACCCCCGCTCGACCGAGGCTGCGTCCGCCACGTCGAGCACGATCGCCTCGGCGGCGCCGGCCGCGACGACCTCCGCGAGGGCCGCCTCGTCGCGACCCGAGGCCACCACGTGCCAGCCGTCGGCGGCGAGCGCGAGGGCGACCGTGCGGCCGAGCCCGCGGCCGGCGCCGGTGACGAGGGCGATGCCCCTCACGGCACGACACCGCCCAGCTCGTCCTCCACGAAGACGCGCACGATCTCGTCGAAGGAGCGCTCGGCCGTGAACCCGGCCGCGTCGGCGCGCGCGGTGTCGAAGCGCGCCGGCCACGCCGTCACGATGCCCTCCACCAGCGGGTCGGGCTCGGGGCGGACGCGCGCGACGGCCGCATCGCCCCCGACCCGCCGCAGCGCCTCGATCTCGTCGGCCACGGTCGCGGTCAGGCCCGGCATGTTGAGCGCGCGACGCGGGCCGAGCGCGGCGAGGTCCAGCTCCGCCGCGTGGCGCATGAAGCCGACCGCCGAGCGCGGCGAGGCGCACCAGAACGCGGTCTCGGGAGACACGGGCAGCACGGCCTCACGACCCGTCAGGGGCTCGCGGATGATGTTGGAGAAGACGCCCGAGGCCGCCTTGTTGGCGGCGCCGGGACGCACGCAGATCGACGGGCAGCGCAGCGAGATGCCGTCGACGATCCCGCGTCGCGTGTAGTCGGTGATCAGCGTCTCGCCGATGATCTTCTGGGCGCCGTAGCTGTTGAGGGGATGCGGCGTGACGTCGTCGCCGATGACGTCCGGGAAGGGCGCGCCGAAGGCCGCGATCGACGACGTGAAGACCAGCCGCGGGCGGTAGTCGCCGCCGACCAGGCGGATCGCGTCGAGCAGGGCGCGCACGCCGTCGAGGTTGACGGCGTAGCCCTTCTCGAGGTCGGTCTCCGCCTCGCCGGAGACGACGGCGGCGAGGTGCACCACGAGCGCGGGCCTCGACGCCACCAGCGCGTCGAGGGCCGCCCGGTCGGCCACGTCGGCGACGCGGCAGTCGACGGGAAACGGCGCGCCCGCGGGTGCCGCGGGCTCGGCTCCGAGGTCGGCGAGGACGAGCCGCGAGACCTCGGCATCCCCCACCTCGGGATCGCGTGCGAGGCTCTCGGCGAGCTTGCGCCCGAGCATCCCACCGCCGCCGAGGATCAGCGTCTCCACGGGCGGCAGTGTAGGCGCAGGGGCCATTCGGCCGTCGGCGTCACGGGGCCGGGGCCCGGCGGGGTAGGATCAGGGTCAGCGTCGCCCGATGCCCCTGCCTCCCCGCATCGCCGGCCTCCGCGCATCGCGGCTGCCCTTCGTCCTGCTCGCCCTCCCCGTTCTCGCGACGGTCGCGCTCCTGCTCGTCTGGAGCGACGAGCCCGAGGCCCGCTACGCGCGGGCCTCCTGCTACCACGAGGCCATCTTCGCCAGCGCCGGCCCCGTCGACGTGCTCGTGCTCGGCACGTCGCGCGCCAAGTACGGCGTCGACCCGACGGCGCTCGCCCGGGACCTCGGCCTCGACCCGGCGACGGCGGGCGTCGTCAACCTCGGACGCGGAGGCCACGGCATGGGCCAGATGCACCAGCTGCTGCTCGACGTCGCCGCGCAGCGCGGAGCTCCGCGCGTGATCGCGATCGAGATCTCCCCCGGCACCCGCCGCCGTTCCGTCGCCGAGCGGTACTACCGCTACCTGCCCTCCTTCCCGATCAGCGCGCAGTGGCGCCAGCTCGCCGGGGACTGGCGCTCGAAGCCGCGCGAGCCGGCCTACCTCCGCCTGCGCGACCTGCTCGGCCAGGTCCAGCTTCGCGTCGATGCGACCGTGGAGACGGCGCTGCGGGGCGTACCGCGGCGCATGGACCAAGCCGCCGACGCGATCCCGCCGCGACGCGGCCCGCAGACCTGCGTGCCGGCGCACATCGACAAGGCCGTGCAGCGCTGGGGCCGGCAGGAGGCGACGCTGCGCGCCCGCGAGCGGCGGGTCGCCGAGGAGGTCGGGGACGCCACGCGCTGGGCTGAGCGCACCCCGCCCGCGTGGAATCTCGACGACATCGACCTCGACCGCCAGGACCACTACCTGCGGCTGATCATCGGCTACGCGAAGACCCGTGGCATCCCGATCGTGCCGGTGCTGATCCCCGACTACCTCGGCGGACCCGCGGACCCCGCGTTCGTCGACGCCTTCGAGCGCCGCTACGGCGTCGCCCTGCAGACGCCGCCCCTGGAGGTGCTGGCGGAGCTGCACCGCGACGGCGGCTGGTACTTCCAGGACGCCAACCACCTCAACCGGCGCGGCGCGACCGTCTACGCCGCCTGGCTGGCGACCGCCATCCGCGCCGCCGGCGGCCCGACCGGCGCGCCGGCGCGGCCCTGACGACCCCGGAGACGCCTTGGGGCGGGCCCGAAGGCCCCCCCCGAGGGTCGTGCGTCGTGCGATCTCCGGCGAGCTAGTGGCCGGAGGGGGCCTCCCAGCCGGGCAGCACGGACCGCTTCCAGTCCGTGCCGACCGTCTTCGAGCCCTTGACCCACGGCCCGAGCTCGGGCTGCGGGAACTTGGCGTGCGCCTCCTTCAGCTGGATGCCGTAGGAGTTGCCCGAGGTGAGGTGCTTGATCAGCACCTTGCGGGCGATCTCGTCCTCGCGACCCTTGGGGATCTCGAAGTAGATCTTCACGAACGAGTTGGAGTACCGGTCGAACACGGCCGGCACGCCGTCCTCCACGAGGAGGGTGATGTCCTCCAGCCAGTTCAGGTCCTGGCCGGGGGTCGACTCCATCAGGTCGACATCCTCGATCGTCGAGATGTCCTCCTGGTAGGGGAAGCGCTTGCCCGAGAGGTACTCCGCCGAGATGCCGACGGTGAGCTCCGGGTTGTGGCGCTCGGTGGCGACGTTCTGATCAGCCATCGTGCTCCTCCTAGTCGCCCTGCTGCGTCGACAGCGGCGCGCTCTCCGGCAGGTAGTCCACCGGGTTGACGAGATGGCGCTCGAGCATGCCCTTGATCTCGTTGAGCGTGCGCTCCTCGGTCACGCCGGGGATGTAGCGGGTCCCCGCGAGCGGCACCTTCGCCATCGCAGACGCCTCGACCGTGAGGGCCGCGAGGTCCTCCGGCTCCAGCGAGTGGATGTTGGTCTTGCCGCACGCGCGGGCCAGCATCTGGACCTCGAGCGTGAGGGTGTGCAGGAAGTTGTAGACCCGCTCCGCGGCCTCGTCGACGACGAGGCGCTTGCGCAGCTCCAGGTCCTGGGTGGCGACGCCGACCGGGCAGCGGCCCGTGTGGCAGTGGTAGCACTCGCCCGCCGGGACGCCCACGGTGCCCTCGTAGTCGGTGACGCCGGGGATCTCCTTGTTGCAGTTGAGCGCCATCATCGCCGAGTGGCCGATGGCGACCGCCTTGGCGCCGAGCGCGAGGCACTTGGCCACGTCGCCGCCGTTGCGGATCCCGCCCGCCACGACGAGGTCGATCTCGTCGGCGAGGCCGACGTCCTCGAGGGCGCGACGCGCCTCGGGGATCGCCGCCATCAGCGGGATGCCGGTCTCCTCGGTGGCGATGTGCGGGCCGGCACCGGTGCCGCCCTCCGCGCCGTCGAGGTAGATCGTGTCCGGGCCGCACTTCGCCGCCATGCGCACGTCGTCGTAGACGCGGCTGGCGCCGAGCTTGAGCTGGATCGGGATCTGGTAGTCCGTCGCCTCGCGGATCTCCTGGATCTTGAGGCTGAGGTCGTCCGGGCCGAGCCAGTCGGGGTGGCGGGCCGGCGAGCGCTGGTCGATGCCGGCGGGCAGCGAGCGCATCTCGGCGACCTGCTCGGTCACCTTCTGGCCCATCAGGTGGCCGCCGAGGCCCACCTTGCAGCCCTGGCCGATGAAGAACTCGACCATGTCCGCGCACATCAGGTGATGCGGGTTGAACCCGTAGCGGCTCTGGATGCACTGGTAGAGCCACTTCGTCGACAGGTCGCGCTCCGGCGGGATCATGCCGCCCTCGCCCGAGCAGGTCGCGGTGCCCGCCATCGAGGCGCCCTTGGCCAGGGCCATCTTCGCCTCGAGGCTGAGGGCGCCGAAGCTCATGCCCGTGATGTAGATCGGGATGTCGAGCTCGAGCGGCTTCTTCGCGAAGCGCGCACCGAGCACGGTCTTCGTCTCGCACTTCTCGCGGTAGCCCTCGATCACGAACCGCGTCAGGGTGCCCGGCATGAACATCAGCTGGTCCCAGTGCGGGATCGGCTTGAACATGCTGAACCCGCGCATGCGGTAGCGGCCGAGCTCGGCCTTCATGTGGATGTCGTTGATGACCGCGTGCGTGAAGATCGGGCTGCGCCCGAGCACCGCCCGCTGCCGCTCGACGTCCTCGACGTTCTCCTTCGCCATGATCGGTTTCCCCCTTTCGCCTAGAGGACGAGCTTGCGCTCGGACGCCTCGAGGTTGTCGTAGTTGTAGAGCTTCTTGCCGCAGACGAACTTCTGGAAGGCCGGGGGCGTGCCCAGTTCGTAGATGCGGAACTTCCGCTCGATGAACTCCGTGTCGGCGTCGGTCCACTCGCCCGGCACGCAGTCGATGCCGAGCGACTTGACCTTGCCGCCCACGTAGATGATCCCGTCGTACATCGAGTCGCCGAGGCCGTGCCCGGCGTCCTCGCAGATGACCTGGCGGCCGCGCTGCATCATGAAGCCGGTCATCGAGCCGACGGAGCCCATCGTGAGGATGGTGCCGCCCTTCTGGTCGATGCCGGTGCGGGCGCCGAGGCGGCCCTTCACGATCAGGTCGCCGCCGCGCATCGCGGCGCCCGTCAGCGAGCCCGCGTTGCCCTCGACGACCACGACGCCGCTCATCATGTTCTCGCAGGCGGACCAGCCGACGCGGCCCTTCACGTGCACCTCGGGGCCGTCGATGATCCCGCAGCCGAAGTAGCCGAGGGAGCCGTCGAACGTGATCTTGCAGCGCGTCAGGAGGCCCACGCCGAGCGAGTGCTTGGCGCCCGGGTTCCGGACGGTGACGTCCGTGATGCCCTGCTCGTTGATCAGCCAGCGCAGCTCGAGGTTGATCTGGCGCGTGGTCAGGTTCTGGGCGTCGAACTCGGCCTTCTCCCCGTCGATCGTCGAGATCTTCGGGACGTCCGCGTTGGGCTCGACGAGCCCGCGGGCGTCGTAGACGATGTTGCTCTCACCGGTCAGCGCGTCCACACCAGCACCTCCTTCTCGTACGGGTCGTAGGTGTCGATCTCATGGTCGATGATCGCGCGGATCGCCATCTCCTCGGACGCCAGCGCGATCATGTTCTCGCCCTCGAAGAGGACCAGCGGCTTGGCCGCCATCTCGTCCTTCGCGACGCCGAGGGCGTCGGCCGTGACGCAGATGTACGTGAAGACGCCGTCGAGCTCCTCGAGGCTCTCGTGCATGGCCTCCTCGAGCGACAGGCCCTCGCTCATCTTCTCCGCCAGGTAGACGGCGATGATCTCCGAGTCGCACTCGGAGTTGAAGCGATGGCCGTTGCGCTCGAGCCGACGGCGCCACTGGAAGTAGTTCGTCAGCTGGCCGTTGTGGACGACCGCGATGTCCGAGAACGGGTAGGCCCAGTAGGGGTGCGCCCCGGAGATGTCGACGTCGGACTCGGTCGCCATCCGCACGTGGCCGATGGCGTGCGTGCCCTGGAACTGCCCGAGGCCGTACTGCGCGCAGACGGTCTCGGCGTCGCCGAGGTCCTTGATGATCTCGAGCGAGTGGCCGAGGGAGAGCACCTCGCAGTCGGAGATGTCCTCGATCTGGTCGGCCAGGACCTTCAGCTCGCCCTTGTAGTCGAGGGTCAGGCGGAACGCGTAGTCCGTCTCCTGCTCGCAGGCGACGATCTTCGCGCCGAGCCCCTGGATGCGACGCTCGGCCTCGGCGCGGTTGCGCTTGAGGCGATCCTGGAACTCGAAGTCACGCGGTGTCGTGGTGTTCGCCGTCGTGTAGCGCAGGACCACGTTCTCGGACGGCGGCGCGTAGAGCGCGTAGCCGGTCGAGTCCGGGCCCCGGTGCTTCATGGACTGCAGCATGCGGGTCATGTCCTGACCCACGTTGTGGTGCCCGTCCTTGTAGATGATTCCTGCGATTCCGCACACGGTGATCTCTGCCCTCGTTGCGTCGATGGTTGACTCGCATCCGCCCTACGGGAGGATGTCGAGGTACTCCTCCACGTCCCAGTCGGAGACGGTGGCGCAGTAGCGCTCCCACTCGTCCCACTTGTAGTGCCGGAAGACCTTGTACATGTCGCCCGGCATCGAGGCCTTGATGACCTCGTCGTTGTCGAGCGCCTCGAGGGCCTCGCCGAACGTCATCGGGATCCGCTTGACGTCCTTGCCGGCGCTCATCGCCTCGTAGATGTTGCGCTCCTCCGGCGGGCCCGGGTCGATCTGGTTCTCGATGCCGTCGCGCATCGCGTGGATCAGCGCGTTCAGCGAGAGGTACGGGTTGACCGCCGAGTCGACCGAGCGGTACTCGAAGCGACCCGGGGCCGACACGCGCAGCGCGGTCGTGCGGTTCTGGAAGCCCCAGTCCGCGAAGACCGGCGCCCAGAAGCCCGTGTCCCACAGGCGGCGGTACGAGTTGACCGTCGGCGACGAGATCGCGGTCAGCGCGCTGAGGTGCTTGAGGATGCCGCCGATCGCCCACTTGCCGACGTCGCCGGGCATCATCGGGTTCGACGGGTCCGGCGGGTCGAACAGGTTCTGGTCGCCCTTCCAGATCGAGATGTTGTGGTGGCAGCCGTTGGCGGACACGCCCATGAACGGCTTCGGCATGAAGCACGGGAAGGCGTTCATCTCGCGGCCGACCTGCTTGCAGATCTGGCGGTACGTCGTGAGGTTGTCCGCGGTGATCTCGGCGCGGTCGAAGTTGAAGTTCAGCTCGAGCTGGCCCGGGGCGTCCTCGTGGTCTCCCTGGATCATGTCGAGGCCGAGCGCGCCGGCGTACTCCATGACCTTGTGGATCAGCGGCTGGAACTCGGAGAACTGGTCGATGTGGTAGCAGAACGGTTTGGACAGGCCCTCGACGGACGGGGTGCCGTCCTCCTTGTTCTTGAGCCACATCATCTCGGGCTCGGTGCCGGCCATCAGGCGCATGCCGTGGTCGGCCTCGAACTTGGCCTGGGTGCGCTTGAGGTTGCCGCGGCAGTCGGCGGTCAGGTACGAGCCGGGGTCGACCTCCTCCTCGCGCCCGCGGAACAGCGTGCAGAAGACGCGTCCGACCTTCGGGTCCCACGGCAGCTGCGCGAACGTCTCGGGGTCGGGCAGGCCGACCAGCTCGCGCGCCTCGGGGCCGTAGCCGATGTAGTCGCCGTGGCGGTCGACGAACAGGTTCGCCGTGGCGCCGTAGACGAGCTGGAAGCCCTTGCGGGCCATCGACTCCCAGTGCTTCGCGGGCACGCCCTTGCCCATCACCCGGCCGGTGACCGAGGCGAACTGGTAGTAGATGTACTCGACGCCCGAGGCGTCGATCATCTTACGGACCTCCTTGACCTGGTCGTCGCGACCCGGTGCGGCGAGGTAGTCCTCCATGTCCGTCATGTCGACAGCGCTCCTCTCTCCCTTGTCCCCGCCCGGGCGTCCCCGGGTGGTCCGAGCGTCCTCGGATATGCCGGAAACGTAGGGCGGCGCGGTGTGCGGGGCAATGTAGTCCGAACGCACTGCGCGCGCATCCGACAGGAGGGTTTCCACATATCGGGACCCCTCGTGCCCCCGCTGCGGCCCGCATCGTGGCATGGCCGGCGGATCTGGCCGTGTCACGGGCATCGCGGGGCGGCCAGCACGTGGCATTCGGCACTGGTAGGGTGTCCACTCTGAACACACGGGCCCCAGCACCCCGGGACGCCGCGCAGGCCCCCGCCGACGATCGCCGCGTCCTCTACGAGATCATCCGCACGGTCTCGTCCAGCGTCGACTTGGAGCGCGTGCTGGGCGCGATCGTCGAGCTGGTGACGGAGCGCACCCGCGCCCACGCCACGCTGATCTTCATCGCGGAGGGCGACCGCGGCGGACTGGTCCTGCGGGCCGTCTCCGACGAGCGCTACCGGGAGCAGATCGGCCAGGTCCGACTCGGGCACGGCGAGGGGCTGGCGGGCTGGGTCGCCGAGCACCGCGAGCCCGTGTTCATCGCCGAGAACGCCCTCCAGGATCCCCGCATCCGCTACTTCCCGGAGTTCGAGGAGGAGAAGTACCAGTCGATCGTGTCCGTGCCGCTGATCGCCCCCGACGACCAGGTGATCGGCGTGATCGCCCTGCACGCCGAGGCGCCGCGCGTCTTCACGGAGGAGGACGCGGCCTTCGTGATCCACTCGGCGTCGCTCGTGGCCGGCGCGATCGCCAACGCCCGCCTCTACCAGGCGGCGCGCCGGCGCGTCGGCTCGGCGCGCTTCGCCAACGTCGCCTTTTCC
>JBMTER010000047.1:0-10611 GCA_049433345.1 Gaiellales bacterium
GCCGCCCGCCGGGCACGACCCGCTCGGGCCGGTCGATCAGGTCGAGGACGGTCGGGCGGCCCTGCGGGTCGCGCGCCGTCGTCACGTAGCCGGGCGGCTTGTTCAGCATCAGGTGCACGGGCGGCTCGGGCGCGACGGGTGCGCCGTCAACCCGCACGTCGGCGCCGGGCGCGACCTGCGCGCCGGGGTCGGCCGGCTGCCCGTCGATGGTCACGCGCCCCTCGGCGATCAGCCGGTCGGCGGCGCGCCGCGAGGCGACGCCGGCCTGCGCGAGGAAGCGGTTGAGGCGGACGGAGCCGTCCATCGGCCCGATCCTACGCGGACTCGGCGGCGGGTCCGGGCTCCTCGATCGAGACGGCCTGCTCCGCGGCCATCGCCACCAGCCGGCTGCGCACCTCGTCGGGGCCCGGCAGGTCCTCGCCGAGCTCGTCGATCGGCGGCAGCGAGTGGCGGCCCTCCTCGAGCGCGAAGACCCGCTCGAAGCGGACCGTGGTGCGGTACAGGATCGGGTTGCCGGGCCGGTCGGAGCGGCCCGCCTCCTCGATCAGGCCGCGCTCGAGCAGGCTCTGCACCGGATTGTCCGCGGCGACGCCGCGGATGCGGGCGATCTCGGGCCGGCTGACGGGACCCGCGTACGCGACGACGGCGAGCGTCTCGAGCGCCGCCTTGCTGAGCGGCCGCTGCGCGAGGGTGTCCAGCAGGCGCGCGCAGGCGAGCGCGGCCTCGTCGGCGGCGCGCAGCGCCCAGCCGGACGCGACGCGCTCGAGCACGACCCCGGAGGCGCCCGGCGCGTGGCGCTCGAGCAGCACCTCGATCGCCTCCTCGACGTCGGCCTCGCCGATCCCGGCCGCCGCCGCGAGGGCGCGCTCGTCGAGCGGCTCCGAGGCGAGGAACAGCAGCGCCTCGACGACGCGGGCGTGCTGGTCGCTCATGCGGCGGCTCCCGTGGCGTGCGCGGGGGCCGCCTGCGCGGCGCGCAGGCGGATCGGCCCGAAGGGCTCGGCCTGGTCGACGGCGACCGTGCCGTCGCGGATCAGGTCGAGGACCGCCCAGAAGGCGGCGGCCTGCTCGCCCCGATCGAGGCCGCGCACGGCCTCGTCGAAGGTGCAGCTGCCCCGCGTCGCGACGACGCGGCGGACGTGGTCGAGCAGGCGCAGGAGCGGCAGCCGGCGCCGCAGCACGTGGATCGGCTCGGCCTCCTCGCGGCTGCGGACCATCAGCTCCGCGAGTGCGACGGCGAGCGTCGCGGGATCGCCGGTGCCCGCGTCGTCGACGACGGGACGCGGCGGTCGCAGCGCCGGCGGCCCCGCGCGGAACACGCGCGGCCCGGTCGCGGCGAGGCGCTCCTCGAGCCAGCGCGCGGCGGCCTGCACGCGCGCGTACTCGGCGAGGCGCGCGGCCAGCTCCTCCGCCGCCTCCTGCGCGTCGGGCATGTCGTCGACCTCGTCGGGGGTCATGAGCAGCCGGATCTTCAGCTCGAGCAGCGCCGCCACCAGCACCAGGAACTCGCTCGCGCTCTCGAGGTCCATCTCCCCGGCGGCGTCGAGCTCGGCCAGGTAGGCCAGGCAGACGTCGGCGACGGGCACCTCGCCGAGGTCCAGCGCGTCGCGCAGGACGAGCGCGAGCAGGAGGTCGAACGGGCCGGCGAACGGCTCCAGATCGAGCTCGAGCGCGAGGGCGGACGAGGGCGCCATGGACCGCACGCTAGCCCGCGCGTCGGACGGCTCAGGCGATGGTGACGGTGCCCACGGAGGCCTGGATCTCCGCGAACAGGGCCTGATCGGGCCGGACCCGGTAGCCGGGGCCGAGCCGGAGCCGCCGGCGCCCCGCCGACGTGCGCAGGTCGACGACGACGGGGTGGTCGCCGTGGTACTCCTCGCAGATCCGCCGCAGGCGCTCGATCGCGTCGGCCGGCGCGGTCGCCGCGTCCACCTCGATCCGCACGATCCCGACGACGGGGACGGCGTCGAACGCCAGCACCTCGAAGGCGACCAGCTTCGTCTCGCCGCCGCCGCGCTGGTCGACGCGCCCCTTGACGAGCACGATCCGGTCCTGCTCGAGCAGGCCGCGCGCCGCCGCGTGCGCCTTCGAGAAGACGACGACCTCGCAGGCGCCGGTCGTGTCCTCGAGCTGGACGAACGCCATCGGGTCGCCCTTCTTCGTCATCGTCTGGCGGACCGAGCCGATCAGCCCGCCGATGGTGACCGTCTCCCCCTCGCGGCGGTGCTCGAGCTCGCCGATCGGCAGGTCGACCTTGCGCCGCAGCTGGTCGGCGATGTCGGCGAGCGGATGGCTGGACACGAACAGGCCGAGCGTCTCGCGCTCGCCGGCGAGCAGCTCCTTCTGGTCGAACTCGCCGGCCGGGACGGGCGGGTGCGAGCCCGAGCCGAGCCCGCCCTGGTCGGCGTCCATCCCCTCGAACAGGTTCGTCTGGCCCGCGTGGCGGTCGGCCTGGCTCTTGCGGCCGGACTGCACCGCCTGGTCGAGCACGAGCAGCATCCCGCGGCGCGGATCCCCGGTCGTGTCGAGCGCGCCGGCGCGGATCAGGCTCTCGAGCACGCGGCTCGAGACGTGCTGCGCGTCGACGCGCTCGGCGACGTCCCAGATCGAGACGAAGCGCCCGCCCTCGGCCCGCGCCTCGATGATCGCGCGGACGGCGTTCTCGCCGACGTTCTTGACGGCGCTCAGCCCGAAGCGGATGCGGCCCTCGACGACGGCGAAATCGCGCTGCGACGAGTTGACGTCCGGCGGCAGCACCTCGAGCCCCATCGACTCGCACTCCTGGACGTAGAACGGCACCTTGTCCTTCGTGTCCATCACGGACGAGATCAGGGCCGCCATGTACTCGGCGGGGTGGTTCGCCTTCAGGTACGCGGTGCGGTACGAGATCAGCGCGTAGCAGGCGGCGTGCGACTTGTTGAACGAGTACTCGGCGGAGCGCTCGTTCTCGTCCCAGAGGTCGCGCGCGACCCGCTCCTCCACCCCGTTGGCCCGGCAGCCCTCGAGGAACGGGCCCTTCAGCGACTCCATCTTGGCGGCGTCCTTCTTGCCGATCGCCTTGCGCAGGTCGTCGGCCTCGGCGGGCGAGAAGCCGGCCAGGTCCTTGGCGATCTGCATCGCCTGCTCCTGGTAGATGTAGACGCCCATCGTCGACTCGAGGATCGGCTCGAGCCGCGGATCCGTGTAGGAGACGGCCTCCTGGCCGTTCTTGCGGCGCGCGTAGGTCGGGATGTTGGCCATCGGCCCGGGTCGGTACAGCGCGACGAGGGCGACGAGGTCCTCGAAGCGGGTCGGCTTGACCTGCCGCAGCGCGTCGCGCATGCCCGTCGACTCGAACTGGAACACGCCCGTCGCGTCGCCCCTGCGCAGCATCGCGTAGGTCGCCTCGTCGTCGAGCGGCAGCGCGGCCATGTCGAGGCGGATCCCCGCCGTCTCCTCGACGAGGCGCACGCACTCGTCGATGACGTCGAGGTTGCGCAGCCCGAGGAAGTCCATCTTGAGCAGGCCGAGCGCCTCGACGTCGCCCATCGCGTACTGCGTGACGAGCTCCGAGTCGGGGCCCTTGCGCTGCAGGGGCAGGTACTCGACGAGCGGGCGGTCGCCGATCACGACGGCGGCGGCGTGGATCGAATCCTGCCGGACGAGGCCCTCGAGCGGGCGCGCCATGTCGATCAGCTGCTTCGCGGTCACCTCGCGGCCGTCGTCCGCACGGCCGATCGGGGCCGGGTCGTCGTACATCGCGCGCAGCTCCTGGCCGGGCTTGAGCGACTCGTCGAAGCCGACCTTGACGCCGTCCGGGATGCCCTTCGCGATGCGATCGACGGTGCCGTACGGCAGGCCGAGGACGCGGCCCGTGTCGCGCGTCGCCTGCTTCGCGGCGAGCTTGCCGAAGGTGATGATCTGCGCGACGTGGTCGCGGCCGTACTTGTCGACCACGTAGTTCATGACGCGCTCGCGGCCGTGCACGGAGAAGTCGATGTCGATGTCCGGCATCGACTTGCGGCCCGGGTTGAGGAAGCGCTCGAAGAGCAGGTCGTAGCGGATCGGATCGACGTCGGTGATCTCGAGGCAGTACGCCACCAGCGAGCCCGCCGCCGAGCCGCGGCCCGGGCCGACGCCGACGCCCTCGCGCTTGGCGAAGCCGACGAAGTCCCAGACGATCAGGAAGTAGTCGGCGAAGCCCATCTCGCGGATCGTCTCGAGCTCGAAGCGCAGCCGCGCGCGCAGCGCCTCGTCGGCGTTGCCGTAGCGGCGCACGAGGCCCTCCTCGCAGAGCCGCGTCAGGTACGCGAAGGAGTCCTCCCCCTCGGGCACGTCGTAGCGGGGCAGGCGGATCTCCCCGAGTTCGAGCTTGAGGTCGCAGCGCTCGGCGATCTCCAGGGTCGGCGAGAGCAGGTCGCGCCCGTACGGCTCGAAGGCGCGCCGCATCTCCTCGGGCGTCTTGAGGAAGAACTCCTTGTTCGGGAAGCGGAAGCGCTTCTCGTTGGCGAGCACGTCGCCGGTCTGGATGCAGAGCAGCACCTCGTGCGGGTCGGCGTCCTCGGCGCGCAGGTAGTGGACGTCGCCCGTGCCGACCGTCGGCAGGCCCATCTCGTCGGCCAGCCTGAGCAGCACGGGGTTGACCAGCTTGTGCTCCTCGAGGCCCGCGTCCTGGATCTCGACGTAGACCCCGTCGGGGCCGAAGATCTGCACGAGCAGGTCGAGCTCGGCGCGGGCGAGGCCCTCGTCGCCGGCCAGGATCGCCTGGTTGACGCGGCTCGCGAGGCAGCCAGACAGGGCGATCACGCCCTTGGCGTGCTGGCGCAGCAGGTCGAGGTCGACGCGCGGCTTGTAGTGGTACCCCTCGAGGTAGCCGAGCGTGACGAGGCGGACGAGGTTGTGGTACCCCTCGAGGTCCTCGGCGAGCAGCGTCAGGTGCGCCCAGTCGCGCCGACCCGGCGGCTCCTTCGCGCGGCGATCCTCGACGAGGTAGACCTCGCAGCCGACGATCGGGCGGATCCCCGCCCTGTCGGCCGTGCGGTAGAGCTCGACGGCGCCCGCCATCGAGCCGTGGTCGGTGATCGTGACGGCCGGCAGCTCGAGCTCGACCGCACGCTCGACGAGGTCCGAGATCCGGCAGGCCCCATCGAGGATCGAGTACTCCGAGTGGCAGTGGAGGTGGACGAAACCGGCGGGCACGGGCTACGGATCCTACTGCCAGGGGCTCCGGGTGCGGATCCCGGGCCCGCGCCGCTCCGATACCCTCCCGGCCGTGTCCGACGACGTCCAGATCCGCCGCGCGACGACGCGCGACGTGGCCGCGATCCGCGGCCTCGTCGACCAGTACGCGGGCCGCGTGCTGCTCGAGAAGGAGACCGTCACCCTCTACGAGGACGTGCAGGAGTTCTGGGTCGCCGAGGACGCGGGCCGGGTCGTCGGCTGCGGCGCGCTGCACGTGCTCTGGGAGGACCTCGGCGAGATCCGCACCGTCGCCGTCGACCAGGCCCTCAAGGGACGCGGCATCGGCGGGCTGATCGTCCAGCGGCTGATCGCGCACGGCAAGGAGCTCGGCATCGAGCGCGTCTTCGTGCTCACCTTCGAGACCGCCTTCTTCGCGCGCCACGGCTTCCGCGAGATCGAGGGCACTCCGGTCACGCCCGAGGTCTACGCGGAGATGCGCCGCTCGTACGACCGCGGCGTCGCGGAGTTCCTCGACCTCGAGTACGTCAAGCCGAACACCCTCGGCAACGCGCGCATGCTGCTCGAGCTCTAGGGCCCCGCGCATGGCGATCCACCTGACCCGCACCTTCGACGCGCCGCCCGCGATGATCTGGGCGGCGTGGACGGAGCGCCTCGGCGACTGGTTCGGGGCGCCGGGCAGCGACGTCCGGGCCACGCAGGATCCGCGCCCCGGGGGCAGGTGGGATCTGCGGATGCGCGCGCCCGACGGCAACGACTACCGCTTCCGCGGCCGCTACCTCGAGGTGGAGGCCCCGACGCGGCTCGTCTTCACGATGCGCGCGAAGGGCGCCTCGGGCGAGGAGACCTGCACGGTCCTGCTCGCCCCCGCGGGCGACGGCACCGGGCAGGAGTTCCGCCAGGAGGGCGACGGGCTGAGCGCGGAGGAGTACGAGCAGGCGGCCGCCGGCTGGGCGGTCTTCTTCGAGCGCCTCGACGCGCTCGTGCGCGGCTGATCAGCCGGCCGCGTCGACGATGAACGCGTCGACGCCGAGCGGCGCGCCCGTGGCCCGCTCGACGAGTCGGTCCCAGCGCTCGGAGCGCCCGGGCCGGAGCAGCCGCTCGGCGATCCGCGGCCCGCCGCGGCCGGGGTCGGCGGCCGGCGTGGCGGCGCCCGTCTCGGCCCGTGTCCAGGCCGTTATCTGCGAGGCGAGGACCTCTCCGAGCAGGTAGTTGTGGTAGTAGACGGGCGCGACCGCGAGGTGGATCTTCGAGGCCCACGCGTCGACCGGGACCGGGTCGGGCCGCCGGATCCCCTGGTGGCGCTCGACCAGGTCCCACCAGATCCGGTCGAGGTCCCGGTCGGGGTCGGCGTAGAGGGCGCGCTCGAAGCGCGCCATCACCTGCACCCACTGGGCGAGCACGACCAGGCCGCGGCGCAGGGTCGCGGCGTTGGCCGGGTCGCGCGCCACGTCGGCGGGCACCCCGGCGTAGCGCTCGAGGAACGCCGCGTCGCGGCCCGCGCGGCCGTGCAGCATCGCGATCGCCTCGGTGGCGAGGATGTGCGCGGGGTCGCGCACCAGCCACGGCAGGCCCGGGTCGAGCGCGAGCTCGTAGGCGGCGTGGCCGAGCTCGTGCAGCGTCGTCTCGAGCCAGCGCACGGTGGGCGCGAGGTTGAGCAGCGTGCGCACGTCGCCCCTGCGGTCGACGTGCATCATGAACGCGTGCTGGTCCTTGCCGGGCCGCGGCGCGACGTCGGAGCGCGCGATCACGCCGTCCATCGGGTGGCCGAGGTCGGCGAAGTAGGCCGCCGCGGAGGCGAGCGGGTCGACGTCCGCGATCGCGTCCGCGAGCGGATCGGGGCCCGCGCTCGGCGGCTCCTGCCCGCACAGGTCGACGAGGTGCCACGGCATCAGCGGCGCGTCGGCGGCGAGGCCGAGGGCCACGCGCCGTTCGGCGGCGATCCGCTCGCGCTCCGCCTCCCAGACCGGCCCGAGGCGCGCCTCGAGGTCGTCGAGCATGCCGTACAGGCGCTGCTCGTCGAGCTCGTCGAGCGCGAGGCTCATGGCGTAGTGGTCGCGGTGGCCGAGCGCCTGCGCGGCCTCGTTGCGCAGGCGCACCAGCTCGCGCAGGGGCTCGGCGGCCGCGGCCCCCACCCCCCGCGCGCTCGTCCAGACGCGCTCGCGCTCGGCGAGGTCCGTGCTCGCCTGCAGCACGCGATCGACGGCGGCGGCGTCGAGCTCCTGCGCGCCGTCCGTCGCGCGGTAGCGCGAGTGGATGCCCATCAGCTCCGTCTCGAGCCCGACGATGCGGTCGATCAGGGCGGGCGGCCGCCGCCGGCCCGCGGTCATCAGCCCGAGCACCTCGGCGCGGCGGCGCTCGAGCGGCGAGTCGTCGACGGGCACGGCGGCCGCGGCGAGCTCCGGGTCGGCGAGCGCGTGCTCGAGGGCGGCGCTCGCCGCCTCGGCGGCCTGGGAGTGCGCGTCCGTCGCGTCGCAGGCCATGTCCCACCAGGCCAGGTTGGCGTCGCGCTCGAGGCCCGCGAGGCGCGCCTCGGCCGCGTCGAGCGCCGTCACCGGGCGCGCGGCGGCTGCACGTCGATCCACGGGTCGCGGCCGCCCTTCAGGCGGTACGCCCCGTAGGCGGCGGCGCCGGCGATGGCCAGCACGCGCACCGTCTTCGACGCGACGAAGAGCCCCGTGCCGACGGCCACGGCCGCCGCGATGATGATCGCCTTCTGGTCGCCCTCGTCCATCAGGAGCCCCCTCCTCCGACGACGGGCAGGCCGAGCTTGCGGCGGCCCCGCTCGGGCCGCGGCATGCCCTGGCCGATCCAGGCGTCGATCTCGTTGAACAGCTCGTCGACGAGGCGCTCCTGCGGCACGCGCCGGAGCACCTCGCCGTGCGCGTAGATGTGGCCCGCGTCGCGGCCGCCGGCGATGCCGAAGTCGGCGTCGCCCGCCTCGCCCGGCCCGTTGACGGCGCAGCCCATGACGGCCACCTCGAAGTGCTCGCGGTAGCCCTTCAGGCGCTCCTCGACGACGCCGGCGAGCTCGTGCACCTCGACGTTGGTGCGGCCGCACGACGGGCACGCGATCAGCTCGGGGCCGAACTGGCGCAGGCCGAGCGCGCGCAGGATGTCGAACGCGACGCGCACCTCCTCGACCGGGTCGGTCGAGAGCGACACGCGCATCGTGTCGCCGATGCCCTCCTCGAGCAGGGTGCCGATGCCGATCGCCGACTTGACGGCGCCGGTCAGGAGCGTGCCCGCCTCGGTCACGCCGAGGTGCAGCGGGTAGGGCACGAGCTCCGACAGGCGCCGGTAGGCGCCGATCATGACCGGCACCGACGAGGCCTTGACGGAGATCTTGAAGTCGTGGAAGCCGAGCTCCTCGAGGATCTCGACCTCCTCCATCGCCGCCTGCACGAGCGCGCCGACGGGGTCGGCGGTGGCCGTCCACTTGAGGTGCTCCGGCAGGGAGCCCGCGTTGGCGCCGATCCGCATCGGGGTGCCCGTCTCCTGCGCCTTCAGCACGACCTCGCGCACCTTGTCGGGGCCGCCGATGTTGCCCGGGTTGATGCGCACCGAGGCGACGCCGGCGTCCATCGCCCGCAGCGCCAGCGACGCGTTGAAGTGGATGTCGGCGATGATCGGGACGGGGCTGCCGGCGATGATCTCGGGCAGCGCCTCGACGTCGGGCAGGCCCGGCACGGCGACGCGCACGAGCTCGCAGCCCGCCTCGGCGAGGCGGCCGATCTGCGCGAGCGTCGCGGCCGCGTCGTGCGTCTTCGTCGTGGTCATCGACTGGACGACGACGGGGGCGCCGCCCCCGATCGGGATCCCGCCGACGGTGATCTGGCGTTCGCTGGCCATCCGGGGAAGTCTACTCCTGCCCTACGGGCCGCCGAAGCGGCTGATGTCGTTGTTGACCCCGATCGCGAACAGGATCAGCATCAGGGCGATCCCGACGACGCTGACCCGCTCGATCGTGACGCGCGACACGGGCCGGCCGCGGCGCAGCTTCTCGATCAGGGCCATCAGGATGTGGCCCCCGTCGAGGGGGAGGAACGGCAGCAGGTTGAAGATGGCGAGCGCCATCGAGACGACGCCGAGCGTCCACAGGAACGAGCCGGTGCGCACGCTCTGCTCGGAGACCGCCGTGATGCCGACGATGCTCGAGACCTGCTCGTGGCCGTCGGAGGTGGCCACGATGTTCTTGATCCCGACGAGCGACTCGCGCGTGATCACCCACGTCCACGTGGCGGCGCTGGCCACGGCCTGCGGCGCGCTCTCGCGCTCCTCGCCGCCCGGCACCTGCAGGAACGTGAAGCCGAGCAGCCAGCGCCCGTCGACCGACTCGGGCCGCACCGGCTTCAGCGTCTCGGGCTGCCCGTCGCGCAGGACCGTCAGGGTGACGAGGCCGCCGTTCGCCTCCTGGACGGCCGCGGAGACGGCCTGCCAGTCGCCCGCGACGGGCGTGCCGTTGACGGCGGTGATCTCATCGCCCGGCTCGAGCCCGGCGGCCGCGGCCGGCGTTCCCGAGACCGACTGCACCTGCGTCGTGGTGTCGACCACCGGCACGCCGCTCCAGAAGAAGAGCGCGAAGCAGACGAGCGCCGCCGCCACGTTGGCGCCGGGCCCGGCGAGGATGATCGAGATCCGCTTCCAGACGGGCAGCCGCCAGTAGGCGCGCGGATCGAGGTCGTCGCGCAGCCGCTCGAGGTCCTTCCTGGCCTGCCGGTACGTCTTCGGGTGCAGGCGGTCCTGCTCGGTCTCGAGGGCCAGGAGCGCGCGCTCGGCGGCGGCCTGCGCGGCCGGGCTCGCGTCGAGGATCAGCGCGCCCCTGAGCTCGGCCATCGCCGGCCCGAGCAGGTCGCGCTGGCCCTCCGGGCGGCGCAGGTCCGCCTCCTCGAGGGCGTCCTGGAGGATCACCTCGTCACCTCGCTGCGGGCGGTTCATCCCGACGATGCGGACGTAGCCGCCGAGCGGGATCAGGCCCAGCCCGTACTCGGTCTCGCCGCGGCGGAAGGACAGCGCGACGGGCGGGAAGCCGACCAGGAAGCGCGTCGCCCGCGCGCCCACGAGCCGGGCGACCGCGAAGTGGCCGAGCTCGTGCACGAAGACCAGCAGGAGCAGGCCCAGCACGACGTAGAGCCAGGTCACGCGGCGCCTCCGCTGCGGGCGTGGACGGCCCTGCGCGCCGCCTGGTCGGCGGCGAGCACCTGCTCGAGGGCGTCGGCGGGCCCGCCGTCGTCCAGCGCGAGCGCATCGGCGACGAGCGCCTCGATGTCGAGGAATCCGATCCGTCCGGCGAGGAAGGCGGCCACTGCCTCCTCATTCGCAGCGTTGAGGGTCGCCGGCGCGGTCCCGCCCGCCCGACCCGCCTCGAGGGCGAGACGCAGGCAGCCGAAGGCGCCGAGATCGGGCGGCTCGAAGTCGAGCGAGAAGGCGGCGG
>JBMTER010000048.1:0-10483 GCA_049433345.1 Gaiellales bacterium
CCCGCGGCCCACGCGCCGACGCACGCCGAGCTGGATCAGCTCCTCGATCGCGATCGCCGCGGAGGCGCCGCCCATGCCGGTGGTCTGGATGCCGACGCGGCGGCCGCCGAAGGAGCCCGCCCAGCCGCGCAGCCCGCGCGCGTCCGTGACCAGCTCGGCACCCTCGAGGAGCTCCTGCGCGAGCAGGTCCGCTCGCTGCGGGTCGCCGACGAGCAGCGCGTGCTCGCCGAACGCCCCGGCCTGGGTCTGGAGGTGCTCCGGCATGCCGGCATCGTACGCCAGCGCGGTACGGTTCCCCCATGGCGTCGGGCGAGCTGCGGGCGGGCACCGGCGCGGTCGTCGCCCTCAGCGTCGCGGCGGCGGCGATGTTCTGCAACCCGTACTCGACGCAGGCGATCGTGCCGGAGAGCGGCGCCGACCTCGGCGCCGGCCCGGCGGCGACGGGCCTGACGATCACCGTCGTCGTGATCGGCATCGCCGTCGGGGCGTGGATCATGGGTCCGCTGTCCGACCGCATCGGCCGGCGTGCCGTGATGATCGGCTCGTGCGCGCTCCTGGCCGCGCCGACGGCCCTGATCGCCGTCGGCGGCGGGCTCGTCGAGCTGCTCGTCCTGCGCGGCCTGCAGGGGCTGCTGCTGCCGGGCCTTCTGACCGTCGCCACCGCCTACGTCTACGAGGCCTTCGGCCCGGGGCGGGTGCCGACCGTCGTCGGGCTGTACACGTCGGCGCTCGTGCTCGGCGGCTTCCTCGGTCGGACGATCCCGGCGCTGCTCGTCGACGACATCGGCTGGCGCTGGTCGTTGGCCAGCCTCGCCCTGCCGCTGCTGGCGAGCGCCGTCCTGATCGCGCTGCTCCTGCCCGCCGCGCCGCCGCCCCCGCGCGCCCGCTCGCCCCTGCGGGCCGTCCGCGCGCACCTCGCGAACACGCCGATCCTGCTCAACGGGCTCGCCGCCGGCTGCACGTTCTTCGCCTTCGTCGGGCTCTACAGCGTCGTCGCCTACCGCCTCGAGGGGCCCGAGTTCGGGCTCTCGGCGGCCCAGGTCGGGGCCTTCTACGTCGTCTGGCTGGTGGGCGCCCTGACGCCATTCGCCGTGCGCCTCGCCGGGCGCATCGGCTCGCGGGTGCTGTTGCCCGTGTTCCCCGTGATCGGCCTCGTCGGACTCGCCCTGGGCTCCGTGTCGTGGCTGCCCGCGGTCGTCGTCGGCCTCGCCGTGCTCGCCGGTGGGCTCTTCGCGATGGTCGGGGTGGCGCAGCTGCTCGTCCCGCAGCTGACGCTGCGCGATAGGGGCAGTGCGATGAGCGTGCACCTGACGATCTACTACCTGCTCGGGTCGCTCGGGCCGTTCGCCCTGGGCGCGGCCTGGAGCGCGGCCGGGGGCCGGAAGCCCACGGCCTCTTCCCACCGCGGCGCGGCTCGCCGCGGCGGCCCTCGTCGTCGCGCTCGCGCTGACCCTGCTCCTGCGTCGCTCCGCGCCCCGGCAGGCCGCGGAGGGAGCCGAAACGGGGCCGGTGCTATCGTGAGCCGCAGGCCGGATCCGAGGCCCCGAACCGCCGGAGGGCGATGAACCGCATCTTCAGAACCGCGGTCTTCCCGATTCTGGTGGTCATCCTGCTCGCGTTCCTCGCGCAGCGGCTGCTCCTGACGGACCAGCGGGAGGAGCAGGCGCCGCGCGACTGGTCGACGATGCTCGGCGACCTCAAGGACGGCGACGTCGAGGCCCTCCAGCAGAACACGGCCAAGAACAACGTCAAGGTCACGCTCAAGCCCGCCCCCGACGCGGCCGCGGACGCGGAGCCCGACACGTACACCGTCGGCATCCCCGGCGAGAAGGCGTGGGACCAGGTCTACGAGGAGTATCGGGGCGACGTCAACGTCGCCGGCTCCGAGACGGGCGGCTCGTCGTGGGTGTCGATGCTCGTCAACGTGCTGCCGTTCCTGCTGTTCCTCGGCTTCTGGCTGTTTCTGATGAACCAGATGCAGGGCGGCGGCTCGCGCGTGATGAGCTTCGGCAAGTCGAAGGCGAAGCGCATGAGCGTCGACTCGCCGAAGGTCACGTTCAAGGACGTGGCCGGCGCCGACGAGGCGGTCGAGGAGCTGCACGAGATCAAGGAGTTCCTCGAGAACCCGAAGAAGTTCCAGTCGCTCGGGGCGAAGATCCCGAAGGGCGTGCTGCTGTTCGGGCCGCCGGGCACCGGCAAGACGCTGCTCGCCCGCGCCGTGGCGGGTGAGGCGGGCGTGCCGTTCTTCTCGATCTCCGGCTCCGACTTCGTCGAGATGTTCGTCGGCGTCGGGGCCAGCCGCGTGCGCGCCCTGTTCGAGCAGGCCAAGCAGAACAGCCCCTGCATCATCTTCATCGACGAGATCGACGCCGTCGGCCGCCATCGCGGTGCCGGCATGGGCGGCGGCCACGACGAGCGCGAGCAGACCCTCAACCAGCTGCTCGTCGAGATGGACGGGTTCGAGGCCTCGACCAACGTGATCCTGATCGCGGCCACGAACCGCCCCGACGTGCTCGACCCGGCGCTCCTGCGCCCGGGCCGCTTCGACCGCCAGATCGTCGTCGACCGCCCCGACCGGGCCGGCCGCGAGGCGATCCTCAAGGTGCACGGCAAGGGCAAGCCGCTCGGCACCGACATCGACCTCGGTGTGCTCGCCGGCCAGACGCCCGGCTTCACCGGCGCCGACCTCGCCAACCTGATCAACGAGGCGGCGCTGCTGACCGCCCGCGCCGGCAAGAAGACGGTCACGATGCTCGAGCTCGAGGAGGGCATCATGCGCGTCCTCGCCGGGCCCGAGAAGAAGACGCGCCTGCTGAGCGAGGAGGAGCGCCTGATCACGGCCTACCACGAGATGGGCCACGCGATCGTCGGGCACTACCTGCCGAACTGCGATCCGGTCCACAAGATCTCCGTGATCTCGCGCGGCCAGGCGCTCGGCTACACGATCTCGCTGCCGAGCGAGGACAAGTTCCTCGTCACGCGCGCCTCGCTCAACGACCAGCTGGCGATGACCCTCGGCGGTCGTGCCGCCGAGGAGCTCGTCTTCAACGAGATCACGACGGGCGCCTCGAACGACATCGAGAAGGTGACGGCGACGTCGAAGGCGATGGTGATGCGCTACGGCATGAGCGAGAAGCTCGGGCCGCGCGCCCTCGGCGCCCGCCACGACCAGCCGTTCCTCGGCCGCGAGTTCGGCGCCACCGCCGACTACTCGCCGGAGATCGCGCGCGAGATCGACGAGGAGATCCGCCGCATCATCGAGGACGCCCACGAGCGCGCCCGCACGATCCTGCTCGAGCACATGGACAACCTGCATCGCCTGTCGAAGATCCTGCTCGACCGCGAGACGATCGATCGCGCCCAGTTCCTGAAGCTGCTCGACGGCGTCCCCGAGGACGAGGTCTGGGCCGCCGACGAGACGACGGCCGAGCAGGCCCACCCCGAGGAGGGCCGCGCGACGGGCCGTCCGCGGCTCCCGGGCTTCCCGCTGCCGGCACCGCCCGACGCGCCGCCCGCCGGGGCCTAGGCGCATCGACCGCAACAAGGCCGCGCATCCTCCGGTAGGCTTCGCCGTCATCGGGGCGTCCCCGCTCCGCGCTGCCCGCCGAAACGCGGGCGCTGACCCGACTCCAGAGGAAGCACAGTGGCCAAGGCCGGAATCCGCATCGCAGTCACGATGGCCTGCACCGACTGCAAGGAGCGGAACTACGAGACGAAGAAGTCGAAGCGGAACACCCCCGACCGCATCGAGCTGAACAAGTTCTGCCCGCGCTGCGGCAAGCAGACGCTGCACCGGGAGACGCGCTAGCCCCGTGGCCGACGAGCCCGGCAACGAGCCGCGCAAGGAGTCGCGGCAGGAGCGCAAGGAGCGCCGCGCCCGCGAGCGCGCGCAGCGCGCGCGCCCCACGAAGAGCCAGTCGGGCGCGCCGTCCGACCGCTCCGGCCTCGGCGGCTTCATCCGCGAGTGCTGGGCGGAGCTCAAGCGCGTCCAGTGGCCCGACCGCCCGCAGCTCGTGCAGGCCACGGCCGTCGTCATCATCACCTGCTTCGTCGTCGGGCTCTACCTCTACGGGCTCGACGCCGTCTTCTCCCGCGTCGCCGGCTGGCTGATCAACCAGCAGGCCGGATAAAGCGAGGTCACTCCGCAATGTTGCGCTGGTACGCCATCCACACCTACTCCGGCCACGAGGACAAGGTGCGCCGCAATCTCGAGCAGCGCCGCCGCACCCAGGAGGGCGGAGAGCAGGTGCGCCGGATCGTGGTGCCGACGGAGCAGACCGTCGAGACCCGCGACGGCAAGAAGGTCGAGAAGGAGACGCGCGTCATGCCGGGCTACGTGCTCGTGCAGATGGACGCGACGCCCGAGGCGATCAGCCTCGTCCGCAACACCCCGGGCGTGACCGGCTTCGTCGGCGCGCAGGGCAAGCGCGAGGAGATGACCCTCGTCCCGCTCGGCCAGGCCGAGGTCGACAAGCTGCTGAAGGTCGAGGCCGCGGAGGCAAAGCCGAAGCAGGTCGCCGAGTTCCAGCTCGGGCAGATGGTCAAGGTCACCTCGGGCCCGCTGGCCGACTTCGACGGCGAGATCATCGAGATCAACACCGAGTCGGGCAAGCTCAAGGTGCACGTCTCGATCTTCGAGCGGCAGGTGCCGGTCGAGCTCGGCTTCGGCGATGTGAAGCGCCTGGACTGATCCTGTCCTAGGATTCGCGCCGGTCGCGAGTGCGCGACCGGTCTACGTGGGAGCTCGGCGACCCCGGGCGCATGCACCACAGGAAGGAAGCGATGGCCGGCAAGGTCGTCACCATCATCAAGCTGCAGATCCCCGCCGGCCAGGCGAATCCCGCGCCGCCCGTCGGCCCGGCCCTCGGCCAGCACGGGGTCAACATCATGGACTTCTGCAAGGCGTTCAACGCCGAGACGCAGAGCCAGCAGGCCGGGCGCATCATCCCGGTCGAGATCTCGGTCTACGAGGACCGCTCCTTCACGTTCATCACGAAGACGCCGCCGGCGGCCGTGCTGATCAAGGAGGCGCTGAACCTCAAGAGCGGCTCCGCGGTCCCGCACCGCGACAAGGTCGGGCGGCTGTCGAAGGACCAGCTGCGCTCGATCGCCGAGACGAAGATGCCCGATCTGAACGCGAACGACGTGGACGCCGCGATGGAGATCATCGCCGGCACGGCGCGCTCGATGGGCGTGGAGGTGGAGCAGTGAGCGGCAAGCGTCTGAAGGCCGCGCGCGGGATGGTCGACCGCGAGCGCCTGTACCAGCCGATGGAGGCCGTCCGCCTGCTGAAGGAGACGCCGGCCGCGAAGTTCGATGAGACGGTCGAGGTGCACTTCCGCCTCGGCATCAACGTCCGCCACGCCGAGGAGCAGCTGCGCGGCACCGTGATGCTGCCGCACGGCACGGGCTCGAACGCCCGCGTCGCGGTCTTCGCGCAGGGCGAGAAGGCCGCTGAGGCCGAGGCCGCCGGCGCCGACGTGGTCGGCGGCGAGGACCTCGCCCAGCGCATCCTGGACGGGTTCGACGACTTCGACGTGACGGTCGCGACGCCCGACATGATGGTCACCGTCGGCAAGCTCGGCCGCGTGCTCGGGCCGTCCGGCAAGATGCCGAACCCGAAGACCGGCACGGTCACGATGGACATCAAGAAGGCCGTCGAGGACATCAAGAGCGGCAAGATCGAGTACCGCACGGACCGCACGGGCATCGTGCACGTGCCGCTCGGCAAGCGCTCCTTCGGCGAGCGCGAGCTCGGCGAGAACTACGCCACCGTGCTGGAGGAGATCCTGCGCGCCAAGCCGGCCTCGGCCAAGGGCCGCTACATCAAGTCCGTGGTGCTCAGCTCCACGATGGGGCCCGGCATCAAGATCGATCCGTCGCGCACGCGCGACGTGCTGGAGGAGGCGGGCGCCTAGCGGCCTCGTCTGCTCCCGAAATCTGCGCTCCCGACGCCAGGGACCGCCGGCGCCGCCCGTCGGGGCGGGTAGGACCGGCGCAGGCGGTGGACGCGGATCGACCGGCACCGCCGGCCTTTCCCGTGCCCGCCGTCATCACGGCGGGCGCGCCTGTGAAAGGAGGTGGTACTGGATGTTGAAGGAGAAGAAGCAGGAGGTCATCGCGGAGCTCGAGCAGGAGCTCGCCGCCGCGGCCTCCCTGATCGTCGCCGATTACCGGGGTCTGGGCGTGTCGCAGCTCGCCCAGCTGCGCCGGGAGCTGCGCCCCCTCGGGGCCGAGCTGCACGTGACGAAGAACACGCTGGCCCGCATCGCGGCGCAGCGGGCGGGCAAGGAGGGGCTCCTCGAGTTCCTCTCGGGCCCGACCGCGATCGCGTTCTGCAAGGACGACGCCTCGGCGGTCGCCAAGGCGCTGGCCAAGGCGGCGAAGGAGACCGAGGTCCTGCAGATCAAGGGCGGCATCGTCGATGGCGAGGTCCTCGACGCCCAGGCGGTCAGGGTGCTCGCCACCCTGCCGTCCCGCGAGCAGCTGCACGCGCAGCTGGTCGTCGCGCTCAACGGCCCGATCCAGGGTCTCGCGAGCGTCATGTCCCAGATCCCGCGCGGCCTCGTGGTCGCGCTGGACCAGATCGAGAAGCAGAAGGCCGCCGCCTAGGCGGGGCCGACAACCACACGAGCACAAGGAGAAAGGGTCATGGCTATGACCACCGAGCAGATGATCGAGGAGATCAAGGGCATGTCCGTCATGGACCTGTCGAATCTCGTCAAGGCGCTGGAGGAGGAGTTCGGCGGGGGGGGGGGGGCGGGGGGGGGGGGGGCGGCGCGGGCGGCGGGCGGCGGCGGCGGCGACGCCGGCGGCGCGGCCGAGGAGAAGTCGTCGTTCGACGTCTTCCTCGCCGAGGCGGGCTCGCAGAAGATCCCCGTCATCAAGGTGATCCGCTCGGCGACCGGCCTGGGCCTCAAGGAGGCCAAGGACATCGCCGACGGCGCGCCCGCCATGGTCAAGGAGGGCGTGCCCGCGGAGGACGCCCAGAAGATCAAGGCGGAGCTCGAGGAGGCCGGCGCCACCGTCGAGCTGCGCTAGTCCCCACGGGACGAGCGGTGCGATGCGGGGCCCCGGGCGCATGCGCCCGGGGCCCCTGCGCGTTCCCCGGGGCCTGCGCGGGGCGCGGGCCGGCGCGCGGGATCGGCTCCATCGACCATCGTCGCGGCCTGCTCGGCGAGGCTGCCGAGGCCCGTGGCGGTGCTGCCCTCATAGCGGCCGACTAACCCGGCGGCTGCACGCGGCAGGCCACGGCGGCGCGGTCGGCGAGGTCGCGGTCGAGGGTGGCCAGCGGCGCGCCCGTCAGGCGCGCGAGGGCGACGTACTCGGCGGCCTCGGTGCGCGGGTGGTTGAGCAGGTCGGCCATCCGCCAGGCCTCCTCGCCGAGCTGGGGGTGGCCCAGCTCGGGGATGGGGGCGCGGTCGCGGGCGCGGCGCTGGCGGCGCGCCGCGCCGGCGGGGAGGATGCCGCGGCGGGCCAGATCGTGCAGGAGCGAGCGGCACTCGGACCACAGAAGCGGCGGCGCCACGAGGTCGTCGTCGCCGGCCCCCGCCCAGGGCGTGCCGGCGGCGAGGATCGGGAGGACGACGGTGGGGTCGACGACCAGCATCAGGCGCCGATCCGGCGGGCGCCGCGGTGGCGGCGCAGCGCCGAGACCCAGTCGGGCTGGCGGACGTCCCAGCTCGTGCGGGACCAGCCGGCGGGTGGGTCGAGGGCGGGACGCGCGATCAGGGCGTCGAGGTCCTCGGGGTGGACGAGCAGGCGCCCGCCGCTGCGATGGGCGGGCAGCCGTCCGGCACGCACCCAGCGGCGCACCGTCTCCGCTCCGCGGCCGCTTCTGGCCGCCGCCTGCGCGATCGTGAGCACCATCAGATGCTACACCTTTCTGGGGATATACGGCGATTTCGATGGACGCGGCGGCCGTGCGGCGGTACGGTCCGCGTGTCCGACGGCTCCGCCCCGGTGGGGGTGCCGCATGGCCTCGGGCGTCTGTGGTAGCGTGCGCGTTCGCTCGTCGTCTGCCCGCGCCGAGCCCGTCGTCGTACCTTCGAGCCCTAGGAGGGCCCGTGGCCTCTGCGAAGCCCCGCACGAAGCGCCAGCGCCGCAACTTCTCCCATCTGGAGCAGTCGCCCGCCGCGCGCATCCTCGATGTCCCGAACCTGATCGACATCCAGCGCGCCTCCTTCAAGCACTTCATGGAGAACGGCATCCGCGAGGTGATCGACGACATCTCGCCGATCGAGGACTACACCGGCACCCTCGCCGTCGAGTTCGGCGAGCACGTGTTCGAGCCGCCGGCGGTGTCGGAGCGCGAGTGCCGCGAGACGGACAAGAGCTACGAGTCGGGCCTGTTCATGACGGTGGCGTTCGTGAACAAGGAGACGGGCGAGATCCGCGAGCAGCGGGTCTTCATGGGCAACTTCCCGCAGATGACGGACGCGGGCACCTTCATCATCAACGGCACCGAGCGCGTCGTCGTGACGCAGCTCGTCCGCTCCCCCGGCGCCTACATCATGGAGCCGAAGGACGCGACCAAGCAGGTCTTCACGGCCAACCTGATGCCGCAGCGCGGCTCCTGGCTCGAGCTCGAGATCGACAAGAAGGGCCAGGTCTTCGCGCGCATCGACCGCAAGCGCAAGCTGCCGGTGACGACGCTCCTGCGCGCGCTGCCCGAGGCCGACGCGGTCACCGGCGAGTCGTTCGACACGCACTCCGACGAGGGCATCCGCAACCTGTTCCGCGACCCCGAGACGGGCGAGCCGAACCTGTTCATCGACATGACCCTCGAGAAGGACCCGGCGAAGACGCACGAGCAGGCCCTGATCGAGGTCTTCAAGAAGCAGCGCCCCGGCGAGCCGCCGACGATCGACAACTCGCGCAAGCTGTTCGACACGCTGTTCTTCGACGCCAAGCGCTACGACCTGACGCGCGTCGGCCGCTACAAGCTCAACTCGCGGCTCGGCCTCGACGTCGATCCCGACGTGCGCGTGCTGACGCACCGCGACCTGATCGAGCTGGTCCGCCGCGTCGTCGTCCTGCCGGGCATGCTCGGCGTCAACGACCCGGAGATCCGCGACTTCGCCGAGGCGTGCCGCGAGATCCAGCGCCCCGACGATGTCGCCCGCGAGCTCGACGAGTACGAGCACTTCGGCAACCGCCGCCTGCGCACCGTCGGCGAGCTCGTGCAGGAGGCGTTCCGCGTCGGCCTGTACCGCATGGAGCGCGTCGTCAAGGAGCGCATGACGACCGAGGACGTCGACACGATCACGCCGCAGACGATCATCAACATCCGGCCCGTGGTCGCGGCGCTGAAGGAGTTCTTCGGCTCCTCGCAGCTGTCGCAGTTCATGGACCAGACGAACTCGCTGTCCGGCCTCACGCACCGCCGCCGCCTGTCGGCGCTCGGCGCCGGCGGCCTGACCCGCGAGCGCGCCCCGATCGAGGTGCGCGACGTGCACCCGACGCACTACGGCCGCATGTGCCCGATCGAGACGCCGGAGGGCCCGAACATCGGCCTGATCGGCTCGCTGTCCTCGTACGCGACGGTGTCCGAGTTCGGGTTCGTGCAGTCGCCGTACCGGGTCGTCAAGAACGGCGCCCCCACCAAGGAGGTCGTCTACCTCGACGCCTCCCAGGAGGAGCGGCACCTGATCGCCCAGTCCGACACGCCGCTGGACGCCAAGGGCAACCTGATCGGGCCCGTCACCGTGCGCCAGCACGGCGGCGAGCTGGCCCAGGTCGAGGCCGACGAGGTGACCCTGATGGACGTCGCGCCGGAGCAGATCCCGTTCCTCGAGCACGACGACGCCAACCGCGCGCTGATGGGCTCGAACATGATGCGCCAGGCCGTGCCGCTGCTGGTCGCCGAGGCGCCCGCGATCGGCACGGGCCTCGAGGCGCGCGCCGCGATCGACTCGGGCGACGTCGTCGTCGCGCACCGCGCCGGCACCGTCAGCGAGGTCGACGCCACGCAGATCACCGTCAAGACGAGCGACGGCGAGGACCGCTACGAGCTGGTCAAGTTCATGCGCTCGAACCAGGGCACGCTGATCCACCAGAAGCCGATCGTGCTCGAGGGCCAGAAGGTCGCCGCGGGCGAGGTGATCGCCGACGGATCGTCGTCGGACGAGGGTGAGCTCGCGCTCGGCAAGAACATGCTCGTGGCCTTCATGGCCTGGGAGGGCTACAACTTCGAGGACTCGATCATCCTCTCCGAGCGGATCGTCAAGGACGACGTGCTGTCCTCCGTCCACATCGACGAGTACGAGGTCGACGCGCGCTCCACGAAGCTCGGCGACGAGGAGATCACCCGCGACATCCCGAACCGCTCCGAGGAGTCGCTGCGCGACCTCGACGAGATGGGCGTCGTCCGGATCGGCGCCGAGGTCGGCTCGGGCGACCTGCTCGTCGGCAAGGTCACGCCGAAGGGCGAGCCCGCGCTGACCGCCGAGGAGAAGCTGATACGCGCGATCTTCAAGGAGAA
>JBMTER010000049.1:0-10364 GCA_049433345.1 Gaiellales bacterium
GCCGCGCGCATGACGCAGGTGCCGGAGTACGTCACGGCGACCATGAACCGGCGCATCGCCGAGGCGCGTGCTCGGGGCGAGGACGTGATCTCGCTCGGCATCGGCGATCCCGACCTCCCGCCCGATCCGCGCATCCGGGCTCGCCTCGCCGAGGAGGTCCAGCGCGATGACGCCGCGCGCTACCCGACCAACAGCGGCATGCCCGAGCTGCGCGAGGCCGTCGCGCGCCACTATCGGCGTCGGTTCGGCGTCGACGTCGACCCCGCGACGGAGGTGCTGCCCCTGCTCGGCGCGAAGGAGGGGATCGCGCACCTGGCGCTCGCGCTGCTCGACCCGGGCAGCGTCTCCTTGATCGCCGATCCCGGCTACCCCGTCTACGCATCCGGCCCCCTGATCGCCGGCGCCGAGGCGCATCCGCTGCCGCTCGCGGCGGCCAACGGTTTCCTTCCCGACCTCGAGGCCGTCGACGAGAGCGCGCTCGCACGCGCGCGCCTCGCGATCCTCGGCTATCCCAACAATCCGACCGGCGCGGTTGCGGACGAGGCGTTCTTCGAGCGGCTCGGGCGCTTCGCGGATGCCAACGACCTCGTCGCCTGCCACGACCACGCCTACGCGGAGATCGCGTTCGACGACGTGCAGGCGCCCAGCGCGCTCGCGGCTCCCGCGTTCCGCCGTGGCGGGATCGAGATCCTGTCGCTGTCGAAGACCTTCTCGGTCCCCGGGTGGCGGATCGCCTTCGCCGTCGGGGCACCGCACGTGATCGAGGTGCTCCATCGTCTCAAGACCCAGGTCGACGCCGGGATGTTCCCGGCGCTCCAGCGGACCGCCGCCTGGATGCTCGACGCCGACGATCTGGCGGGCCCGCCGAGGGCCGCCTACCGCAGTCGCCGCGACCTGGCGTGCGGCGAGCTGGCCGCGGTCGGCCTGCCGGTCGAGCCGCCACCCGGCGGCATGTACCTGTGGGTTCCGATCCCGACTGGGGAGCCCTCCGTCGCCTTCGCGGAGCGCATCTTCGATCAGGCCCGGGTCGTCGTGACGCCCGGATCCGCCTACGGCAGCGCCGGCGAGGGTTTCGTGCGGATGGCCCTGACGGTGCCGGAGGCGCGGATCGCCGAGGCCGTCCAGCGGATCGGCGCGATCCTCTGACCACGGCGGCGGAGTAGACTCCGAGCACGTGGGCGACGGGTTCCATCACATCGTGGACGACGAGCCTGAGCGTGCCTTCATCGCCGCCGTCGCCCGCCCCGGACAGCGCATCGATGCGGACCTGGCCGAGCTGCGAGAGCTGCTCGCGACCGCGCAGTGCGAATCGGTCGGCGAGCTCGTGCAGCGCCGCGACCAGCCCGAGCAGCGCACCTACCTCGGCTCCGGGAAGGTGGAGGAGCTGAGCGAGGCCCTGGAGGCCTCCGCCGCCGAGGTGCTGGTGATCGACGACGAGCTCTCGCCCTCGCAGCAGCGCTACCTGGAGAACCGCTTCAAGCTGCGCGTGATCGACCGCACGGCGCTGATCCTGGACATCTTCGCCGCGCACGCGCATACCGCCGAGGGCAAGCTGCAGGTGGAGCTCGCGCAGCTCGAGTACCAGCTCCCGCGCATGCGCGGCATGTGGCAGCATCTCGAACGCCTCGGCGGCGGCGTCGGTACCCGTGGCCCGGGCGAGTCCCAGCTCGAGACCGACCGCCGGCTGGCCCGCGACCGCATCACGCTGCTGCGCCGCCGCCTGCGCGAGACCGGCAAACGGCGACGTCTCCAGCGCAAGCGCCGCGTCGAGGGCGCGGTCCCGACCGTGGCCCTCGCCGGCTACACCAACGTCGGCAAGTCAAGCCTCCTCAACGCGCTGACGGGTGCGGAGGTATCGAGCCGGAATCGCCTCTTCGAGACGCTCGATCCGACGACCCGCCGCTTCACCCATGTCGGTCGCGACTACACCGTGACCGACACCGTGGGCTTCATCCGCAAGCTGCCGCACGGACTCGTCGAGGCGTTCGCCTCGACCCTGGAGGAGACCCTCGCCGGTGACCTCGTGCTGCACGTCGTCGACGCCTCGCTCGACGAGGAGGAGCGTGATGAGCAGATGCGCAGCGTCGATGACGTGCTCGTGCAGATCGGGGCCGTCGACATCCCGCGCGTCGTCGTCCTCAACAAGGTCGATCTGGTCGCGACGGCGGAGCGGGAGCGGTTGCGCAACCGGCTACCCGACGCCATCCAGGTCTCGGCGCAGACGCGAGAGGGCCTCGACCAGCTCGAGATCGCGATCGCCGAGCACTTCGCCGGTCGCTTCGAGCCCGTTGAACTCCTCGTGCCCTACGCCGACGGCGCCACGCTGTCCGCGCTGTACGCGCTCGGGGCGCCGATCTCCCAGCGCGAGGACACCCCCGACGGCGTGCGGGTGATCGCGCGCCTGCCCGCGGCCGAGCGCGATCGCTACGCGCGCTTCCGCGTCGACGCGGGGGTGCCCGGGCCGGTATGAGGACGATCGCCTTCCAGCGGCTCCACGCCGACGCGCGTATCCCGACACGCGCGCATCCAGACGATGCGGGCTTCGATCTGCATGCGGTCGAGGCAGCGCGGATCGCTTCCGGGCAGCGCGTCGCGATCGGCTGCGGGTTCGCGATGGCGTTGCCGGACGGCACCGCCGGACTCGTGGTGCCGCGCTCCGGCCTCGCCCTCCGCGACGGGGTCACGGTGCTCAACGGGCCCGGATTGATCGACGCCGGCTATCGCGGCGAGGTCAAGGTCGTCCTCGTGAATCACGATCCCGACCACGAGCTGGCGATCGAGCCCGGTGATCGCATCGGCCAGCTGGTCGTGATCGACCTTCCCGCAGTCGGCTTCGAGGAGGCACCCAGGCTGCCGGAGTCGCGGCGCGGCGTCGGCGGCTTCGGCTCCACGGGGGTCGGGACGTGACGCCGGGCCCGCGGATCCGCGTCGCCGGGCTCGTGGTCAACGGGGGGCGCGTCCTGCTCGTCCGGCACGAGAAGGAAGGGCGCAGCTACTGGCTTCTCCCCGGGGGCGGCGTCGAGGAGGGGGAGGAGCTGGTCGACGCGCTGCGGCGCGAGCTGGCCGAGGAATGCGGATGGGAGGCCTCCACGATCAGCGGACCGGTCGCGCTGGTGGAGACGATCCCGCCCCCCGGGGCACCCGGCGGCCGCCACATCCTGCACATGATCTTCGCCGTCGACGTCGAACCCGCCGCCCTCGAGCGACTGGTCTCCGTCGATGCGGCGGTGCTCGGACACGCCCTCGTCGATCGCTCGTCCCTCGACGAGATCGAGCTCCGACCTCCGATCCACGACTACCTGCGCGGCTACCGCGCCGGTGACCCCTTCGTGTCGCTCGGCCGGATGTGGGTCGCCTAGCGGCGTTCGGCCGCGGCGAGGTGGGCCGCCGCCTCCGCCGCCGCCAGTTCGAGACGATCGTCGAGCGGCTCGAGGGCTGTCGAGATGCCGCGATGCTCGCACGCCCAGGCGAGCAGGAGATCGGCGAGCCACGGGTTCTTCGGCAGCAGGGGGCCGTGGACGTAGGTGCCGAGGATGCGGCCGACGCGGCATCCCTCGTACCCCGACGCGCCGTCGTTTCCGGCGCCGGCGAGGACCCGTCCGAGCGGCTCGACGCCGCCGCCGAGCGTGGTCCGACCCGCGTGGTTCTCGAAGCCCACCATCTGCATCCGTCGCTCCCCGATCTCGACCTCCACGAGCACGTTGCCGATCAGCCTGTCGGGTCCGGCGATCGTCTCGAGGTCGACGAGGGCGGTGCCAGGGGTCATCCGGCCCGACTGGTCCCGATAGCCATGACCGAGCAGCTGGTACCCGCCGCAGACGGCAAGCACGGGCACTCCATCATCGATGGCCGAGCGCAGCGCCGGCACCTGCCGCTGCAGGGCGTCGGCCACGAGCGCCTGATCGCGGTCCTGCCCGCCCCCGAGCAGGATCACGTCGGTCGCGGCCGGGTCGAGGTCCGCCCCGAGGTCGAGGGGGAGGACGTCGACGTCGATGCCGCGCCAGCGAGCGCGCTGCTCGAGCACGCGCACGTTGCCGCGATCGGCGTAGATCGAGAGGAGCTCGGGGTAGATCGGCGTGATCCGCAGACTCACGTCGTCTCCTCCCAGAAGCGCCGAGTCAGCCCACGATCCGCGAGGGCGCGATGCAGGTCGAGCATCGCCGTGTAGGTGGCGAGCACGTAGACGCGGCCACCCGGCTTCTGCTCGGCGACGGCATCGTCGAACGCCGCCTCCGGGTCGGACCGCACGTCGATCACCCCAGGGTCCACGTCCGCATAGCGGAGGCGTACCGCGAGGTCGGCCGCTCGCGTGCCCGCGCAGATGACGCCGGCGACCCCGTCGAGCGCCCCCTCGAGATCGATGTCCCAGATCCAGCTGACGTCGCGACCGTCGGCGATGCGATCGTTGAGCGCCAGCACCACGCGGCTCTCGTCGAGGTCGGCGCGGATCGCCCGCAGGGCCTCATTGGCGCCGGTGGGGTTCTTGAACAGCAGGAGCACCGCCTCGCGACCATCGACGACGAGGCGCTCGAAGCGGCCGAAGGCCGCGCTGAAGGACGCGAGGCGCGCGACGGCGCGCTCGGGGTCGACGCCGAGGACGTAGGCGGTCGCAATCGCCGCCAGGGCGTTTTCGACGTTGTAGAGGCCGGGCACCGGCAGACGCACGGCGTGGGTCCCGTTCGGGGTGTCGAGGCGGAAGGTCGTCCCCGCGGTGCCGTCCCCGTGCACCTCCCGCGCCGCGAAGTCGAGTCGCCCACGGACGTGGTCGCCTGCCGGGCAGGCGTAGTCGCCGAGGTGTCCGACGTAGGCGGCGCGATAGCGGTACGCGGCGCCGCAGCGCACGCAGTGCGTGGAGTCGGCCGCGGCGTCCCGCTCGGCCCGGCCCGCCGCCGGATCGTCGATGCCATAGCGGATGACGGCGTTGCGACCCGCGCCGAGCGCGTCGATCACGGGATCGTCGGCGCCGAGGACCAGCGTGGTTCGCTCCGAGAGGCCTCTGACCATCTCCCGCCAGCGATCCGCCACCATCTCGAGCTCGCCGTGCCGGTCGAGCTGGTCCCGGAACAGGTTGCCGAGTGCGATCACACGGGGCGACAGCGCCGAAGCCACGGACGGCAGCGCCGCCTCGTCGACCTCGAGCACGCCGACCCGCGCGCCGGCCGGCCGATGCACGAGGCTGGTCGCGACGCCGCTGAGGAGGTTCGCGCCGGCGACGTTGCGGCACACGGGTCGCTCAGCCTCGAGGATGGCGCTGAGCATCGCCGCCGTCGTGGTCTTGCCGTTCGTGGCGCTGACGAGGGCGATGCCGTCTCCAAGCTGCGCCGCCAACTCCGGCAGCGCGTCGGGCGCGAGCCGCAACAGGACGTGGCCGGGCATGGTGGTGCCGCCGCCGCGCCCGGACAGACGCGATGCGGCGCCTGCCAGACGCGCGGCACGGGCCGCTACTCGAACGCGCGCGCTCACAGGCGGATCCTACCGGGCGCTCAGCTCGCGGCGGCCAGCCGCTGACGCGATCGCCCCAGCAGCGCCGCCGCCCCGAGCGCGAGCAGCGCCACGAGGGCGTAGGCGATCCACGAGACGCCGCCCTCGGCCACGATGCCGCTGACCACGGGCGCGATCACGGCACCGACGGCCCACACGGCATTCAGCATCCCGAAGGCGGCACCCTCGCCGATTCCCGCTTGCCGCGCGCCCTCCGCGCAGATCGCGTACGCGATCGTGAAGATCGGCGCGGCAACGCCGATCACCACCACAAGCCCCGTCGCGTACCACCAGACGCCCGCCGGCACGAGCAGGAGCAGGATCAGCCCGCTGCACACGAGCGTCAGCGCGACCAACACGCGGGGGCCGTCGACGCGGCTGCCGTACCTGCCGACGGCGAGGATCGCCAGCACGCTGAGGATGCTGCCGACGGTGAAGACCCACCCGATCGCCGATGACGAGAAGCCCTCGTCGTCGAAGTAGAGAGGGGAGAGCAGCTGGAGCGCCGCCATCATCAGCGACACGAACGCGATCGCCACGAAGCTCATCTGGAGTGCTCCGGGACGGCGGGCGTACACGAGCGCCACGAAGGGTCCCTGTCGCTCCTGCAGCGCGCGGGGCCCGGCGGCACCACCGGGCTCCACGAGCGCCCAGGCGATCACGAGCAGGACGAGCGCCCCGAGGCCGATGAAGGCCGCCTCGATCCCGATGAGGGCGACCACCGGACCGCCGAATAGCGGACCGCCGATGGTGGCGACGGTGGCGGACGCGTTCGCGACCGCCAGTCCGCGGACGCGGTAGCCCGGCTCGACGGCCGCGGTGAGCCAGGCGAGGCCGGCCGACCACGTTACGGCCGAGCAGACGCCCTGGAACAAGCGCACCGCGAGCAGCGCCTCGAACGATCCCACGAAGGCGATCGCCGGTGCGGCGACCACGAACAGCCCCGCGCCGATCAGGGTCAGTCGGCGCGCGCCGACGCGGTCGGCGAGGTAGCCGGTGGGGATCGCGAACAGCAGCACGGTCAGGCTGTAGATGGCGAGCACGACCCCGGCCTGATCGTCTGACAGCGCGAACTCGTCCTCCCAGACGGGGATCAGCGGGATCGCGGCCAGCCACGTCATCATGTCGAGGAAGATCAGGGCCGAGATCACCGCCGTCAGCCGGCGCGACGAGACGGGGCGCGACGACACGGTGCGTCAGCCCAGCAGGACGCGATCGAGGGCCATCGCGAAGAAGATGCCGGCGAGGTAGAGCAGGGAGAAGCGGAACACCTCCCGAGCGACGTCGAGGTCCCCGGCCGCTCGATGCAGGCGCATGGCGAGCTGCAGGAAGCGCAGCCCGAGCAGGAGCGCGATGACGCCGTAGACGGGCCCGAGCACCTCGCCCGTCGCGCCGAGCCAGACGAGCGGGACGGGGAGGAGCGAGAACAGGAGCAGGATGACCGTGTAGACGACGATCTGGACGGTCGTGGTGCGCACGCCGCGCACGTTCGGCAGCATCGGCACTCCGGCGTCCTCGTACTCGTCCTGCTTGACCAGCGCCAGCGCCCAGAAGTGGGGAGGGGTCCAGAGGAAGATGACCCCGAACAGGATCACCGGCGCCCACGCGAGTGAGCCGGTCACCGCGGCCCATCCGACCAGCGGGGGCATCGCACCGGCCGCCCCGCCGATGACGATGTTCTGCGGGGTTCGGCGCTTGAGGACCATCGTGTAGATCAGGACGTAGAAGAGGGCGCCCCCGAGGGCCAGCGCAGCGGCGACCGGGGTGGTCAGGATGAGCAGCGCGACCGTGCCGAGCACGATCAGCACGCTGCCGAAGGCGATCGCGGGCCGGGGCTCGAGTCGGCCCGCCGCCACGGGCCGATCGCGCGTACGCGCCATCCGCACGTCGAGGTCGCGGTCGAGAGCGTGGTTGATCGCACTGGCCCCACCTGAGCAGAGACCCATCCCGAGCAGGGCGGAGGCCACCAGCCACAGCGGCGGCAGGCCATCCGCCGCCCACACCATCGCCCCGAGCATGGTGATCAGGAGCAGGATCATGATCCGCGGCTTGGTCAGCTCGAAGTAGTCGAGCGCGACCGAGGGCCGACGGGGGGCGGCGACGGGATCAGCGGCCATCGCGATGGCTCTGCGGACGGCGCGGCTTCACAGGCGGCATCGTATCCAACCGAACGCGCACGGACCGCGCGCTCAGGTCCGCCGGCTCAGCAGCAGGAGATCTCGGAGTGCGATGCCCATGCAGACGCCGCCGAAGAAGATGATGCCGTGCTGCAGGTAGTGGATCGCGGCGTTGGTCGCAACGGCGTCGTCGACCGGCGGCAGGAGCGCAACCACCTGGCAGAGAAGCCCGACGGCGCCCAGTACGAGCGCGCGCATGGGGGACAGCAGTCCGGGCACGTCCGCAGGCTACCATTGGATCGTGGAGGCGACCGCCGAGGACCGGGAACGGCGTGCTCGAGACGACCTGCGAGCCGCACTGCGCGGCCTCGACACCCCGATCCTCTCGGGGATGGCCCGAGCGCTCGAGCGCGACCGCGACCGGCTCGTCGGAGGCACCTGGGGCATCGATGACCGCGACGGCTGCCTGTTGACGCTGGCCGCGCGCGAGCTCGGCGACGCCGACGGCGAGGAGCTCCTGCGTTCGTCGATCGCCGCCGTCCGGGTCCCCGCGCTGTTCGACGAGCTGTGGGCGACGGTGCTGGCCCGGACGGGCGACACGGGCGCCGCGCGGCGGATCACGCAGCGACTGGTGCGCGAGGCACTCGCCGACCGCGCCGATCAGGGGGACGGCGAGGCGCCGCCCGGCGCACCATCCCGCGCGGTGGCCCTGAGTGCGCGTCCGAGGTAGCGGAAGAGGTGCCACTGCAGGATCAGGACCCACCAGACGCCCGTGATGACGTGCAGGTAGTCGACGGCGGTGAAGTCCCCGCCTGAGGGACGAAGCAGCATCGCGACCCCGGTGATCGCGATCGGCACGCCGAGGAGGAGCATCGTGATCGAGGCGATCGCATCCTGCGGTCGCGACGCCTGAGCGCGAGAGAGGACCCTTCGCCAGCCCAGCTCGACGCTCTTGGCGGTGACGACCACGAGCCCGAAGGTCCCGGTCGCCACATGGCTCCAGACGAGCCAATCGGGGGAGGCCTCGGAGCGCAGGCTGAGGGTGTAGATCGCGAGGCCCGTGAGGAACGAGAGCGCCAGCGGTCCGATCGCGATCAGCCCGAGCCGCGCCGTCCGTGCCCGGACCGGCAGGTTGCGCTCGCGCCGCCGCGCAGCACGCGTCCGATTCCACTCCTCGACCTGCTCATCGGTGTAATGCGATGGCGGTTGCGCCGCCGCCCACACCGCCATGCGGGCGAGAAAGGCGAACGCGATCAGCGGCGGGACGATGTGCGGAAGATGGATCGCGATCCATCTGACCATGCCGGCCCCCTACGGGCGCGGTGCTACGCCGGCGCCGTGACGGTGCCCGGCAGGCAGTAGACGACCGTGAAGAGGATCACCCAGACGATGTCCACGAAGTGCCAGTAGACGCTGATCGACAGGAGGCCGAGGTGCTTCTCGGGGCTCCACCGCTTGGTCAAGGTGCGGATCATGGCCAGGAGCAGCAGCACGAGACCGACGAAGACGTGCAGCCCGTGCAGGCCGGTCAGGGAGAAGAAGATCGAGCCGACCGCGGTGTCCTGCGGCGTGAAGCCGAGGATCATGTACTCGTGGACCTGCAGACCGAGGAAGATCGAGCCCAGGATGAACGTGGCGAGCAGGGAGAAGAAGACACCCGCGTTGTGGCGACGGAGCAGGGCCAGCAGTGCGAACTCGCAGGTGAACGACGAGAGCACGAGGATCAGGGTGTTGATCGAGGTCTCGGCGGCCGGGATGTGGAACGCCCCCGGGTAGTCGATCTTGCCGATGAAGCGCATGTGGCCGTAGTACATGAAGAACGCGCCGAACAGCGCGAGCTCCGAGACCAGGAAGATGATCAGCCCCATCAGATTGGGGTTGAGGCCAGTCCTGTACGGCTGGATCTCCGGCGCGTGATGCTCGGTGGCGGCGCTCATCTCGTTCTCCCTGTCCGCGGCGGCGCTACGCGCCGACCCTCTCGGTCTCGGCCGGCTCCGCATCCGGAATCACTGCGTGCTTCGCGCCCTCCTCGCCGAACCGGTACGGGCCGCCGACGACCCGCGGCGTGACCGGGAAGTTGAAGATCGGCGGGGGGGAGGAGAGCATCCACTCGAGCGTCAGCCCACCCCACGGATTGGCGCCGGCCGGCTTGCCGTGCCGAGCCGAGTGGATCATGTTGTAGACGAAGATCAGCATGCTCGCCCCGAGCACGAAGGACGCGATCGAGATCAGCGTGTTGCTCCAGCCGAACTCGGGGGCGTAGTCGGCGACGCGCCGAGGCATGCCCATCAGGCCCTGGTAGTGCATCGGGAAGAAGGTCACGTTGAGGGCGGCGAAGACGATCCAGAAGTGGAGGCGGCCGAGTCGTTCGTTGTACATCCGGCCGGTGACCTTCGGGAACCAGTGGTAGAAGCCGGCGAAGATCGTCAGGATCGACCCGCCGAACAGCACGTAGTGGAAGTGCGCGACGATGAAGTACGAGTTCGTGATCGACACGTCGAACGGCACGACGGCGAGCATCACGCCCGACAGGCCGCCGATCGTGAAGGCGATGATGAAGCCGAGGGCGAACAGGTTCGCCGTGGTCATCCGGACCACGCCATCCCAGAGCGTGCCCAGCCAGGAGAAGATCTTGATGCCGGTCGGGATGGCGATCAGCAGCGTGGAGAACATGATCGGCACGCGCAGCCAGCTCGCCATGCCGGACGCGAACATGTGATGGGCCCAGACCGAGAAGCCGAGCACCGCGATGCCCGCGCTCGAGAA
>JBMTER010000050.1:0-10316 GCA_049433345.1 Gaiellales bacterium
GGGCCGCGCGGGGCGGGCTGACCCGTCCGAAGCGGTGCGCGCTGGGCGCCGCGACGCCGGTGCCGGCGGCGGCGATGGCCGCGCGGGTGAGCGGGTGGTCGGGGACGCGCAGGCCGATCGTGCCGGTGCCGCCGAGCGCCTCCGGGGCGGCCCGCCCGCCTGCGGGCAGGATCAGGGTGAGGGGCCCCGGCCAGAAGGCCTCGGCGAGGCACTGCGCCGCGGGCGGCCAACTGCCCGCCCACGCCGGGGCGTCGGCGGGGTCCGCGAGATGCACGATCGACGGGTGATCGACCGGACGGCCCTTCACCGCATAGAGGCGGCGCAGGGCGGCGGCATCGGCCGCGTCGGCGGCGAGGCCGTAGACGGTCTCGGTGGGCAGAGCGGCCAGGCCGCCGGCACGCAGCACCACCGCTGCTGCCTCGGGGTCGCGCGTGATCACCCCGGGATGGTCGCAGGCGCGGCCGTGTCCGGCGGCGGGCCTACCGTGCGGCCGTGCGCGCGCTCCTGGTCCTCGTGCTGCTCGCCCTCGCCGTGGTGGCGGCGGTGGCAGCCGGGCTCGCGGCGGTGCTCGAGCGCAACGTGGTCGATCCCGTCGGGTTTCAGCGGGTCGTCGTGACCGCCGCCCAGTCCCCGGAGGGGGTTGCGCTCGTCCGGGGCGCGGTCGTGGCCGAGGTCGAGCGGCGGGCCGCGGATCAGCCCGCCGTCCTCGTCGACCGAGCCGCCGTCCTCGCGGGTGACTGGGCGGTGACGGCGCTGGGCTCGCGGTCCGCGGCGCGCGTGCTCGGTCCGACCGCTGTCGGACTGCAGCAGGGGATCCTGACGGGGGAGCAGGACGGCCGCCTGCGGCTCGACCTGCGGGCGTTCGCCGAGGCGGCGGATCCGCCACCCCTGGTCTCGGCGCTGCTCGCCGCCGTGTCGGGGGGGCTGGCGGTGGAGGTGCCGTGGGTCAGGGTTTCGCCCTGGCTCGAGCGCGCGCTGCGCCTGCTCGATCGCTACCCGCGTCTGCCGGCCGCACTGGCCGCCGCGGCGGTCGCCTGCGGTGTGCTCGCCCTCGCCGGCGCGCGGCGGCGCGGCCTCGTCCTCGTCGCGCTCGGGGTGCTGCTCGCCAGCGCCGCGTTCCTCCTGCGTCCACTCGCGCGGGAGCGGGCCGACCGGCTCGCCGCGGCCGACGGCGCAGACGAGGCGGTCGCCGCGCTCGCTCCCGTCGTGGTGGGGGCCGTCCTCGACG
Organism: Gaiellales bacterium; assembly: GCA_049433345.1. Taxonomy (GTDB): domain Bacteria; phylum Actinomycetota; class Thermoleophilia; order Gaiellales; family F1-60-MAGs149; genus F1-60-MAGs149. The sequence goes on from JBMTER010000050.1 coordinate 1,229, forward strand.
GCTGGTCCGCCGTCTCGGGTGCGCTGATCGCGATCGGGCTGGCGATCGCACTCGTCGGCCTCGTGCTCGGCGTGCGCCGGCGCTCGTCCTAGTTCGCGTCGGGGAGGAAGGCGACGCTCTCCGGATCCACGGCGTGGGCGCCGCCGTCGACGGGGATCACGCTGCCGTTGATGCCACGGGCGGCGTCGGAGAGCAGGAAGGCGATCGCCTCCGCGACCTCACCCGCGCTCGCCGGTCGGCGGTCCGGCGCCAGTCGCGTCGCCTCCGCATAGGCCGCGTCGAGCCCGCCGCCGCGTTCGGCGAGCCCGGCGAGCGCCTGGTCGGCCATCGGCGTGCGCACCCAGCCCGGGCAGACGGCGTTCGCGCGCACGCCGCGCGGTCCGTGATCGACGGCGAGGCAGCGGGCCAGGTGGATGGCGCCGGCCTTGGCCGCGCTGTAGGCGACGGACGCGGGGCCGGCGCGCAGTCCGGCGAGGCTCGAGACGATCACGACGGCACCACCGGTCCGCTCGAGTTCCGGCAGCGCGGCGCGAGCCGCGAGGAACGGCGCCGTCAGGTTCACGCGCAGGACGGCCTCCCAGCCCTCGGGCGTCTGCTCCACCGCCGTTCCCGGGCTGCCCGTACCGGCCGAGCAGACGAGGCCGTGCAGGCCGCCCGCGGCGGCCGTCAACGCCTGCACGGCGTGCGCCAGCAGGGCCGGATCGGCCGCGTCCCCCGGCAGGGCGATGCCGCCCGTCTCCGCCGCGACGGTCTGGACGGGCTCGGGCCGGCGTCCGATCAGCCCGACCAGCCAGCCGTCCCCGGCGAGCCGTCGGGCCGTCGCAGCGCCGATCCCCGAGCCGCCCCCGGTGATCAGCGCCGCTCGTCGCATGCCTCTACGCCTCGCGGCGCACGGGATTGGCGAGGGTGCCGACGCCGGAGACGCTGACCTCGATGATGTCGCCGTCCGCGAGGTAGCGCGGCGGCTGGCGGCTGTCGCCGACCCCGCCCGGGGTGCCGGTGGCGATCACGTCACCCGGCTCCAGCGTCGTGCCGCGGCTGACGTACTCGATGATCTCGGCCACCGAGAAGATCAGGTTGCGGGTGTTCGAGTCCTGCAGCACCTCGTCGCCGATCCGGGACGAGACCCGGATGTCGGCCAGGTCGACGCCGTCCATGGAGGCGATCGACGGGCCGAGGGGTGCGAACGTGTCGAAGCTCTTGCCGTAGACGAACTGCCGCAGCGGTGTCTCGAGCTGCGCGCGCCGCCCGGACACGTCGTTGATCGCGGTGTAGCCGCCGACGTGGTCGAGGGCGTTGGCGGTGGTCGCCCGATGGACGCGGGTGCCGATCACGACCGCGAGTTCGGCCTCCCAGTCGGGACGCGTCTCCTCGCGCGGCACGACGATCGTCTCGCCGTGGCCGATCAGGGCCGACGGGAACTTCGCGAAGACGACGGGCACGTCGGGCAGATCGAGTTCCGACTCCTCGGCGTGGTCCCGGTAGTTGAGGCCGATCGCGATGATCTTGCGCGGCACGACGGGGTGGAGGAGCCGCACGTCGCCGACCGCGCACGTCGCCCCGGCGGCGCTCGCGATCATCGCCCAGTTGTCGGCCGTCGGCACGAAGCCCAGCTCGGATGCGGCGCCCGCGTCGGTGATGACCTCGCCATCGAGGCGACCGAGCCGGATCTCGCCGGCGGCGTTGCTGTAGCGGACCGCGTTCATCGTGAGCCTCCTTCGGGAAGCGGTAACGGACCCGCCGAGCGGCCCGTTCCGTGCGGGAACTGTGGCAGATCGCGGCCGCCCCGCGGTCGCTCGCCTTGGGCGGTCGGATCGGGCTATGCTGCCGCGCGAGCGCGGGAGAGGAGTCGGTGATGACCGTCAAGCAGCTGCAGGCCAAGGGCGTCCGGATCCTCCGGCTCGTCTACAGCGATCTCTACGGGGTCCAGCGCGGCAAGGACGTCCTCCTCTCGCAGGCGGCGCACGCGATCGGGCACGGCAAGCCGTTCGTGGAGGCCGTGATGACGATCGACCACGCGCACAACATCGTCTCCGGCGAGGAGGCGGGCTTCCGCGACTTCGCCGCCGTCCCCGACATGTCGACGGCGCGCGTCGACCCGTTCGACCCGGAGGTCGCCGTCGTGCTGTGCGACCTCGTGCAGGTGCCCGGCGGCGAGCCGGCGGATCTCGATCCGCGCGGCGCGCTCAAGCGGGTGACCGCCCGCCTCGCGCGCAAGGGCCTCAACCCCGTGGTCGCGCACGAGCTCGAGTTCTACCTGCTGGAGCGCAATCCCGCGGGAGTCGGCGGCCTCGCGCCGATGCCGATGCGGGACTCGTGCGTGTACACCGTCGGCGCGCTCGCCGATCCCGAGCGGATCGCGCGACGCATGTTCGACGCCTGCGAGGCGTTCGGCCTCGATCCGATCTCGATGGCGCAGGAGTACGGTCACTCGCAGCACGAGATCAACCTCACGCACGGTCCGGCGGTGGAGGCCACCGACCGCGCGTTCCTGTTCAAGTCGCTGGTCAAGCAGGTCGCCGCGCAGGACGGGATCGTCGCCACCTTCATGGGCATGCCCGTCGACGACGACGAGGCATCCGGCTTCCACCTGCACGTCTCCCTGGTCGACAAGGCGGGGAGGAACCGCCTCGATCAGCCGCGCGGCACGGCCGGGCTGTCCGACGCCGCCTACCACTTCACCGCCGGGGTGATCGCGCACGGGCGCGGCCTCTGCGGGGTCCTCAACCCGACCGTCAACGCCTACAAGCGCATCATCAACGGCGGCCTGTCGCCGAAGTTCGCCAACTGGGGCCACGACAACCGCATGGCGATGGTGCGCTTCTGCACGGAGCGGGGGCCGGCAACGCGGATCGAGGTGCGCAACGGGGACGGCAGCGCCAACCCGTACCTGGTCGCCACCGCGGTGCTCGCCGCCGGGCTCGACGGGATCGAGCGCAAGCTGCAGCCGCCGGCGCCCGTCGAGGGCAACTTCTACGAGGGCCCCGAGGACCTGCTCGGAGAGCCGCTGCCGACGTCGCTCGGCGAGGCGCTCGACGCGTTCGAGGCCGACCAGGTGCTCGTCGACGCGCTCGGCGCCCGCTTCGCCGAGACCTACCTCCGCAACAAGCGCTACGAGCTGGATCGCTGGAACGCCCAGCTCAATCGCCTGACCGCGTGGGAGATGGATGAGTACGCGGAGGCCCTCTAGGGCGTCCGGCAGGGCCCGGCGAGGGCCTGCTCGACCTCGGTGACGGCGAAGCCGGCTTCCGAGAGGATCTCGCGGGTGTGCTCCCCGATCAGCGGCGGGTGGCGATGGCCGGTCAGGTGCAGCCCGTCGAGGCTCATCGGCGAGCGCACCGTCCGCACGGCACCCGCCGTCGGATGGGAGTGCTCGACGAGTGACTCCGGCGTGTGGGCGAGCGCCTCGGGGATCGTGCGGACCGGCCCGGACGGCACGCGCGCCGCGGCCAGCGCGGCGAGCAGTTCGGCGGCGTCCCAGTCCGCCGTCGCGGCGCCGAGCAGCGGCACCAGCTCGGCCCGCTGCGCGACGCGCTGCGGGTTCGTCGCGAAGCGCGGATCCCCGGCCGCGGCGTCCAGGCCGAGGACGCCGCAGAGGGCGCGGAACTGGTCGTCCGTCCCGACCGCGATCACGATGTGCGCGCCGCGGGTCGGGAATGTCTCGTACGGCACGATCGACGGGTGCGCGTTGCCGAGACGCTCCGGCTCGACACCGGCGATCGCCGCCTCCGTGGCGCGATTCGCCAGCCACGCCAGCTGGCTGTCGTAGAGCGAGACCTGCACGCGGCGACCGGGAGCGCCGCGCTGCACGTCGACGAGGGCGGCGAGGATCGCGCTGGCCGCGAACATGCCCGAGGTGAGGTCGGCGATCGCGACGCCGACCTTCATCGGCGGTCCGTCGGGCTCGCCCGTGATGCTCATGATCCCACCCTCGGCCTGGATCGCGAAGTCGAAGCCGGGCAGCGCCGCGGCGTCCGTGTCGGCGGGATACCCGGAGATCGAGCAGTACACGAGGCCGGGGTTGCCTTCGCGGAGCAGGTCGTAGCCGAGGCCCATGCGCTCGGCGCCGCCCGGGATGAAGTTCTCGATCACGACCTGGCAGGTGGCGGCCAGCCGTCGCGTGATGTCCAGCCCCGCCGGGTCGCGCAGGTCGATGGCGATCGAGCGCTTGCCGCGATTCGCCGACATGTAGTACGTCGACTCGCCGCCCGCCCACGGCGGACCCCAGGCACGCGTGATGTCGCCGCCGTCGGGCCGCTCGACCTTGATCACGTCGGCGCCGAGATCTGCCAGCATCATCGCGCAGTAGGGGCCGGCGAGGACGCGCGACAGGTCGAGGACGCGGATCCCGCCGAGCGGGCCCGGATTCGGCGGCGCGGCCGGCATCGTCAGGCGAGTGCGGCGAGCAGGAGGTCGAGGTGCTCGGCCGGCTTGACCTTCCGCAGGATCGCCTGGATGCGGCCGTCCACGTCGATCACGAAGGTGGTGCGCTCGACGCCCATGTACTTCTTGCCGTACATCGACTTCTCGACCCAGACCCCGTAGGTCTCGGCCACGGCGTGGCCGTCGTCGGCGAGCAGGCCGAACGGCAGCGAGAACTTGGCCCGGAACGCGGCGTGGCTGTCCGGTGGGTCCGGCGAGACGCCGTAGACGACGGCGTCGAGGTCCGCGACCCGCTCCCAGCCGTCGCGGAGACCGCAGGCCTGCGTCGTGCAGCCGGGCGTGTCGTCCTTGGGGTAGAAGTAGAGGACGACGCGGCGCCCGGCCAGGTCGGCCAGGGCGACGCGATCGCCCGCGTCGTCGGTGAGGTCGAAGGCGGGAGCGGGGTCGCCGACGGAGAGGCTCATGGCGGGTAGTGTACGGCGGATCGCCGCCGTGATCCGCCCGGCCTCCCATCGCGTCGTCCTGGTCGCCCTCGTCGCGGCGCTGCTCGTCGGCGCCTGCGCGGGCGGCGATGAGGAGGTCTCCGGCACCGTCCGCGTGACGGGCTCGACGACGCTGCTGCCGATGATCTCCGAGGTGGCGGGCCGTTTCGCCGCGGCGCATCCGCTCGTCGAGACCGACGTGCGGATGACGGGGACGGGGGACGGGCTGGCGCTCTTCTGCGACGGGGTCGTGCCCGTGGTCGGGGCGTCGCGCGGCATGTCCCCACGCGAACGGGAGACGTGCGCCCAGTCGGGGGTCCAGTACCTCCAGCTCCAGGTCGCGCTCGACGCGGTCGTGCTCGTGACCGCGGCGGAGATGACCGCGCCGGCCTGCCTCAGCGAGGAGCAGATCTACGCCCTGCTCGGGCCCCAGTCGTCACCGGTGCGACGGTGGTCGGAGGCCGGGTCCGTGATCGCGGGTGCCGGCCGCGACCTGCCCGATGCGGCGTTCACCGCGATCGGGCCGGCCGCCGGCTCGGGGACGCGAGCGCTGCTGATCGACCTCGCGATCGCGCGGATCGCAGCGGAGCGCGGCGAGCGCGCGGACCTGCGGCCCGATGCGATCGCGGAGGTCCGCGAGCAGGAGATCGTGAACGGTATCGCGGGCGCGCGCACGGGGCTCGGCTTCGCCGGACTCGCCACGGCCGCGCAATGGGGTGAACGGGTGCGGTGGCTCGCGGTCGACTTCGGAGACGGCTGCATCGCCCCGCAGGAGGAGGCGGTGCGTGACGGCGACTACCCGATGAGCCGCCCGCTCTACGTGTACGTCGACGTCGCCCGGGCGCGCGAGGACGCGGCGCTGCGCGGATTCGTCGCCATGCTGCTGTCCCCCGAGGGGCTCGCGGCGGCGGCGAACGCCGGCGGGGTCCTGCTCGGCGAGGACGAGGCGCAGGCGCAGCGCGCGGCGTGGCGGCGCGCCCTCGAGCCCGGAGGCGGCGCGTGACCTGGCTCACCTCGCTGTCGGGTCCGGCCATCCTCCTGCTCTGCGTCGGGGGCGCGGCGCTCTTCGCGCTGGCGGTGGTCCTCGTGGCGGTGCGGGTGTTCCCACATGAGCGGCGCGACGCCGTCGGGGTCACCGCCGCGGCCTACATGACGGTGCTCGGCAGCCTGTTCGCGATCCTCACGGGCTTCCTGATCAACTCGGAGTACGGGACCCTGCGGCAGACGCAGAACCTCGTCGCCGTGGAGGTGGCGGCGGCCAGCCAGCTCGCCTACGGGGCGGCCAGCCTGCCCCCGGTCGACGCGACCCTGGTGCAGGCCGAGCTCGTCGCCGCACTGGATGCCGTAGTCGCGCGGGAGTGGTCGCACCTCGGCCGCGAGCCGCAGCGTCCATCGCCCGCGGCCGACGAGGTCGCGGCGCTCTCGCAGGGTGTCGTCGCCTTCGGGTCGCGCCCGTACACCCCGGCGGCGGCGACGGACGCGATGCAGGGGGCGTTGGCCGGGATGACGGAGGCCCGCAGCCAGCGGATCGTCGTGGCCAGCCAGATCCTGCCGGCGCCGCTCTTCGCCCTCAGCGTCGTCACCGGTGCCGCGCTGATCCTCGGCGCGCTGCTGGTGGCCTTACGGTCCGGGCCGCGCTTCGCGCTCGTGGCCGCGGGGATCGTGCTCGTGGTCGGCCTCGACCTGGCTGCGATCCTCGCCATCAGCGCACCCTTCGACGGCCCGTTCATCGTGCCGACGGCGCCGATCGCGCAGGTGGCCGACGAGGTGCGCAACGGCGGCTACCTGCCGTGGGTGGTCCAGCGATGAGGGACATGCTGCGTCTCGCCGCGGTTGTGGTCGCCGTCGCCCTGCTCGTCGGCTGCGGCGCGAGCGAGGCGGATCGCGGCGACGCCGAGTGCACGACGAGCGGCCCGACCTGCGTCCACGTCGGCGTCGGCCAGCCGATCTACCTCGGCGAGCTCCTGAACCTGACGACCAACTCGGGACTCGACTCGCAGCAGAGCATCCGGCTCGGTCTGGACTACCTCGACGGCGTCTTCGACGGGGAGCCTGGGACGCTGCTGGGCCACGACGTGGTCGTGCTGACCGAGGAGGACGCGTGCAGCGCTGTCGGCGGTCGCACGGGTGCGCTGCGGCTCCTGCAGGAGCCGGCGCTGGTCGCGGTCGTCGGGACGACGTGCTCGTCCGCCGCGCTCGGCGCCGCCGATGCGGTGCTGGCCGACGGCAGCGTGCCGCTGGTCTCGCCGTCGAACACCGCGCCGTCGCTGACCGACCCCGAGGTGCGGCAGCGGACGTACTTCCGCGTGTCCTTCAACGACGTCCTGCAGGCGTCCGCGGTCGCCGACTTCGCCCGCCTGCGCCAGGGCTGGGGCAGCGCCGTCGCGGTCCATCGCGCGGGCGACGTCTACTCGGAGCAGCTGGCGACGGCCTTCGGCGCCTCGTTCGCGCGGCTCGGCGGCAGCCAGCTCGGCGATTTCGCGTTGGAGGACGCGTTCTCGTCGGACGCGGTCGCGAAGCGGGTGGCCGCGCTCGACCCGGCGGTGGTCTTCATCACCGCCTTCTCGCCGGAGTGCGAGGCGATGGCGGCCGCCCTGCGGGCCCAGCCGGCGACGCGCCGCACGCCGATCGTGGTCTCGGAGGCCTGCCAGACGGAGACCTTCCTCGACGCCCTCGGTCCCGCGGCGGCCGGCGTCTACGCGTCGGGACCCGATTTCTCGTACCTGACGGACAACGCCTTCTACCGGGACGGCTACCTTCCCGCGTACCGGCGGCAGACCGGTGGCGACCCGATCGCCGTGTTCCACGCGTTCGCCTTCGACGCGTTCTCGCTGGTGGTCGATGCGATCCGGCGCACCGCCGTCGTCGAGCCGGGCGGTGCCCTCTCGATCGACCGCGAGGGCCTGCGGCGGGCGCTGCTCCAGGTGCGGGGCTATCCGGGCATGTCCGGCCGGCTGACCTGCGCGGCGAGCGGCGACTGCGCAGAGGGCGCGCGGATCGCCGTCTACCGCGCCCCGGACTGGCCTGTCGCGCGCGGTGCCGGCGCCACGCCGGTCTTCAGCCAGCAGAAGACCCTCGCGCAGATCCGCGGCGGCGGCTAGTCCGCGAGCGCCCCTGCGTCGCGCATACTTCCGACGTGGTCGTGACCTTCCACTACGTCCTCGGCGTCGCGGTGATCGCGATCAACCTGCTCGCCGGCCTCTGGGGCGTCGCGATCTGGCGTCGCTGGCTGCCGACGGGACGCGTCTACGCGCAGATCCTGGCGGCGTCCCAGACGCTGATCGTGGGGCAGGCGCTGATCGGCCTCCTGCTGCTGAGCCAGAACCTGCGCGCACCCGAGCAGCTGCACTACGTCTACGGCCTCTTGCCGGCCGCCCTGGTGGTGTTCGCGTATTCCGCGCGCCGCGATGACGTGCGACGCAACGTCCTCATCTTCTCGATCGCCGCGCTGCTGGCGGCGGCGCTCGCGGTGCGGGCCTTCGTGTCGAGCGGCGCGGTCTAGGCCCGGTACGCTGACCGCATGTCGAAGCCGTGGCTGAGCTGGGGGATCGTCGTCGCGGCGGCGCTGATCGTGACCCTCCTGCAGGTCGTCGCGGGACCGGTCGTGACGATCATCCTGATCGTCGTGCGGGTGGCGATCCTCGCCGCCCTGATCTACTTCGTCTTCCGCATCTGGCGCGAGAACCGCAGCCGCCTGAGCTGGCTCAGCCGTGGCCGGAGGCTCCTCTTCTACGGCGCGGGCCTCCTGATCGCGCTCGTCGTGGTCGGCTCGTTCCTGATCAGCTGGACGCTGGTCAGCGCGCTGCTCTTCTTCGCGGTGATCGGCGCCTGCGGGTTTGTGATGTGGCGGCTCTGGCGCGAGACGGAGGGCTGGTACTAGAAGCCGCTGCGCGCGGATCCGGCGCGTCGGTGCGCATCCCCCGCGCGTCGGGGTGCGTCGCCGGCCGGTCAGGCTGCGGCCATGCGCAGGGGACAGGCAGGGACGGAGGCGGCGCTGGTGGCCCTGCTGCTCGTCGCGCTGATCGCCGCCGCCGCCCACGCCGGCGCGGACGCGTGGCAGCGGGCCGTGGCGTCCGTCGAAACGTCGCGGCGCGGCCAGGCGCTGGTCGAACTGATCGCGCTGTGTCCGATCATCGCGGCCTGTGCCTGCGCGTTCGCGATCGCCTGCGGGCGCGTCGCAGCCGTCGCGCGGGCGGAGGCCGCGCTCGCGCGCGCGGTGCGCG
>JBMTER010000051.1:0-10183 GCA_049433345.1 Gaiellales bacterium
CGCCTCGCCGCAGACGGCGGCGCCGGCGCCGACCCGCACCTCGAGGTCGAAGGCGCGGCCCGAGCCGAGCACGTCGGGGCCGAGGATGCCGTGGTCGGTCGCGATGCGGATCGCGGACTCGAGCGCCTCGATCGCGTGCGGGTACTCGGAGCGCACGTAGATGAAGCCCTTGGTGGCCTCGACGGCGAGCCCCGCGATGGCCATGCCCTCGATCAGGACGAAGGGGTCGCCCTCCATGATCATGCGGTCGGCGAAGGTGCCGGAGTCGCCCTCGTCGGCGTTGCAGACGATGTACTTCCGGTCGGCCTGCGTCTCGAGGACGGTGCGCCACTTGATCCCGGTCGGGAAGCCGGCGCCGCCGCGGCCGCGCAGCCCCGAGTCGGTGACGGCCCCGACGACGTCGGCGGGCGGCATGGCGATCGCGGCGCGCAGGCCCTTGAGGCCGCCGTGGGCCTCGTAGTCGGAGAGGGAGAGGGGGTCGGTGACGCCGCAGCGCGCGAACGTCAGGCGCGTCTGGCGGGCGAGGAAGGGGATCTCCTCGGTGGGGCCGTGGCCGAGCGCATGGTCGCCGCCCTCGAGGAGCCCCGCGTCGAGGAGGCTCGGCACGTCGGCCGTGGCCACGGGGCCGTAGGCGACACGGCCCGCGGTGGTCTCGATCTCGACGAGCGGCTCGAGCCAGATCATGCCGCGCGAGCCGTTGCGGACGATCTCGAGGTCGAGGCCGCGCACGGCGGCCTCCGTCTCGAGGGCCACGACGACGGCGTCGGCGCCGAGCGCGAGGGCGGCGGCGTCGCGGGGGACGTAGACGCGGGTCACGCCGTCACCCCCTCGGCGATGCGGACGACGGAGTCCGCGGTGACGCGGCCGTGGACCTCGTGGTCCAGCATCGCGGCGGGGCCGCAGGCGCAGAGCCCGAGGCAGTAGACGGGCTCCAGGGTGAGCGCGCCGTCGGCCGTGGTCTCGTGGAAGTCGATGCCGAGCGCGGCGCGGGCGGCGTCGGCCACCGCGTCGGCGCCCATCGACTGGCAGGCCTCGGCGCGGCAGAGCTTGAGGGTGCGCGCCCCGCCCGGCTCGGAGCGGTAGTCGGGGTAGAAGGTCATCGTGCCGTGGACCTCGGCGCGGCCCAGATTGAGCACCTTGGCGATGGCGCGGACCGCGTCCTCGGGCACGCAGCCGAGCTCGTGCTGGACGGCGTGGAGGATCGGCAGCAGCGGCCCCTCGAGGTGCTGCAGCTCCTCGGCGATGGCGGTCGCCCGCTGCGCCGCCTCGCTCTGCTCGTGCTCGTCCGCCATGCCGCGTCCCCTGGGTCCCCGGGCGGCGTCCCGCCCGCTGGCCCCAGTATCGGTCCCGGATCGCGGCGATGCCAATCGCAAGGCCCTGTCGATCGATAGGGAGAGGCTATGGAAATTGCCGATATCGCCATGGGTCATAGCGGGCGCCGATCAGGACGGGCCGCGGGTCGGCTAGGGTGGCACCGTGGCCGATCCGCACCTCGCGACCCCGTCCGGTCTGCCGCGCGCCCGCGCCCTCGGCATCCCCTTCGACGGCGCGCCGGGTCCGTGGAACGCGATCACGGACGTGCCGGGCCTCGAGGTCGGCTACGCGACCGTGATCGAGGGCGATGACGTGCGCACGGGGCTGACCGCCATCCATCCGCGCGGCCGCGGCAACCCGTACGACCCGTGCGCGGCCGGCGTGCACCGCCTCAACGGCAACGGCGAGCTGACCGGCTGGGCCTGGATCGAGGAGTCGGGGACGATGTCCCTGCCGATCACGATCACCTCGACCGCGGCCGTCGGGCTCGCGCACGCCGCGACCGTCTCGTGGGTGGCCGACCGCCACCCCGAGCCGAACGACGTCTGGATGCTGCCCGTCGCCGCTGAGACCTGGGACGGCTACCTGCACGACCTCTACGGCCGGCGCGTCACCGAGGGCGAGGTGCACGCGGCCCTCGACGGGGCCCGCTCCGGACCGGTCGAGGAGGGATCGGTCGGTGGCGGCACCGGGATGAACTGCTACGGGTTCGCCGGCGGCTCCGGCACGGCCTCCCGGGTCGTCGGCTGGGGGAGCGGGGCGTTCACCGTCGGCGCCTTCGTGCAGGCCAACTTCGGCGATCGCCCCGAGCTCGCGATCAGTGGCGTGCCGCTCGGCGCGGCGCTGGCCGCCGACGACCCCTTCAACGACACCGACTGGGTCGTGCCGCCCGGCGCGGGGTCGGTGATCGCGGTCGTCGCGACCGACGCGCCGCTCCTGCCCCACCAGCTGCAGGCGCTGGCGCGGCGCGTGCCGCTCGGACTCGCCCGCACCGGCACGACCGGCTCGCATTTCTCGGGCGACCTGTTCCTCGCCCTGTCCACCGCCAACCCGGGCGCCTTCGCGACGGGGTTCCCGCTCGGCGAGTCGACCGAGGCCGACATCGCGGCCCTGCGCTTCCTGCCCTGGGGTCGTATCGACGGGCTGTTCGCGGCGGTCGTGCAGTGCGTCGAGGAGGCCGTGGTCAACGCGCTCGTCGCCAACCGGGAGATGACGGGCCGCAAGGGGCGGCGGATGCCGGCGCTGCCGCGCGAGCGCGTCGTCGAGCTCCTGCGCGCCGCCGGCCGGATCTCCTGAGTCGTCCGGTCAGGCGGAGCGGCCGCCCGCGCCGATCGCCCAGGCGAGACCCATCAGGAGCATCCCGGCGGCGCCGATGACCCATTCCGCGATGGACGTCGGCAGGCCCGTGAGGAGGATCAGGCCGCTGCGCTCGGGCGGTCCCGCGGCCAGATTCGCGCAGCCGATCAGCAGCGACGCGAGGGTCAGGTAGGCGCCGACGAGGAAGAGGGGCACGGCGACGACGATCCGCAGGATCCGCATGCCGTCGGGTCGGCCCGGAGGTCGGGGCGCTTACGTCCGCCTAGTCGTCGTCCTCGCCGGCCTGGCCGTAGGTGAAGTCCGACCAGTCCTCGTCGGCCAGTGCATCCGGATCGTCCAGATCGACCTCGTCCTCGGCTGTGGGATCGAACCCGTCGTCGTTGTCCGGTTCCTCGGCCATCGTCGCCTCCTCGGGGGATTCGGGGCGATTGTCGCGCACGACCCGCGACTGTCAACCGCGGGCGGGCACGGGGCTGGCGACGAGTCCGTCGCTACCAGCGGTCCCAGCGGATCACGTCGTCGACCGGCCCGCGCGGCGCCGGCTTGAAATCGCCGCCGGTCGCGTAGCCGACGGTGAGGAGACACGACTGCGTGACCTCGTCGTGGGGGATCCCCAGGATCTCTGCGACCTCGCGCTCGTAGGTCAGGTGCAGCGTCGTCCAGCAGGTGCCGAGCCCGCGCGCGCGGGCCGCCAGGCAGAAGCTCCAGCCGGCCTGCACGATCGAGCCCCAGCCCGCCGCCTGGCCGTCGGCCGGACGCCGCTCGAGCCGGCCCTGTACGCACGGGATCACCATCGCCGGCACCTGTCCGAAGCGGTCGGCCAGGTAGCGGGCCGAGTCCGCCATCCGCCGCATCGCCGGCGAGAGATCGCCCGTGGCCTCGCGGGCGGCCGCGTAGGCGTCGTAGGACTTCAGGTACCAGGCGGCGATCGCGTCCTTCGTGGCCTGGTCGTCGACGACGACGAAGGTCCACGGCTGCCCGTTCGATGCGCTCGGCGCCTGCAGGGCGAGCGCGATGCACTCCTCGAGGAGGGCGCGCGGGACGGGCCGCTCGAGGTCGAGTCGGCGGCGTACGGCGCGGGTGGTGGAGAGCAGTTCATCGGACGTCAGGTGCTGCATGCGGGCCAGCCTACCGGAAGCGGGAGGGGCCGCCGATTGGAATACATCGATAAAATCCTATGTATCAGAGCCGCTATTCGTATTTCTCAAAGATAAGTGAAATCCAATGTGTTTTTTCGAGCCTTCGGTGCTGCCTCGAATCCTGTTGCCACTGGCCGGTTCGATACCGTGGCTCCATGCACGGACCCGTCGCCACGACGCCGGGTGGCCCGCCCGAGGCCGTCCGCACTGGTCGCGTGGTCGCGCTCGCCCTCGTGGCGGCCCTCGGCGGCTTCCTCTTCGGTTACGACTCGAGTGTCATCAACGGCGCCAACAGGGCGGTCTTCGAGGAGTTCACGATCACCGGCGGCCTCCTCCAGGGCTTCGTGGTCTCGATCGCGCTGCTCGGATCGGCGGTCGGCGCCTTCATCGGCGGGCGTATCGCCGCTCGCTTCGGCCGTCGCCGCGTGATGCTCGTCGCCGCGCTGCTGTTCCTGATCGCCGGCATCGGCACCGCGCTGCCGATCGCGATCTGGGACTTCGCGGCGTGGCGCGTCGTCGGCGGCTTCGCGATCGGCCTCGCCGCCGTCGTCTCGCCGATGTACATCGCGGAGATCGCGCCGGCCCATCTGCGCGGGCGCCTGTCGTCGCTGTTCCAGTTCGCGGTCGTGATCGGCATCTTCGCGACCCAGCTCGTGAACGAGGTGATCATCAACCTCGCCGGGGACTCGGCGTCCAATCCGCTCGGACCGCTCGCGGCGTGGCAGTGGATGTTCCTCCTGATGGTGGTGCCGGCCGCCGTCTACGGCCTGCTCGCCGCTCGCCTGCCCGAATCGCCTCGCTACCTCGTCGGCGCGGACCGCGACGAGGAGGCGCGTGCCGTCCTGCAGTCGATCTACGTCGACGACGTCGCGCCCAAGCTGGCGGCGATCCGGGCCTCGCTCGCCGACGACGGCACGTCGCGGCTGGCCGACCTGCGCGCGAAGGGCTCCGGGCTCCTGCCGATCGTCTGGATCGGCATCGGCGTCGCCGTCTTCCAGCAGTTCGTCGGCATCAACGCCGTCTTCTACTACTCGAACCTGATCTGGGAGAGCGTCGGCTTCGACGCCGGCGACGCCTTCCTGACGTCCACGATCATCTCCGTCGTCAACGTCGCCTTCACGGTCGTCGCGATCCTGCTCGTCGACCGCGTCGGCCGCAAGCCGCTGCTCCTCGTCGGCAGCGTCGGCATGGCCCTCAGCCTCGGCACCCTCGCCGTCGTCTTCGAGACCGCCGGGCGCGTGGACGGCCAGCCGCAGCTCGACGGCGCGCAGGGCCCGATCGCCGTCGTCGCCCTGAACGTGTTCGTGGCCTTCTTCGCCGCCACCTGGGGGCCCGTGGTCTGGGTGCTGCTCGGCGAGATGTTCCCGAACGCCATCCGCGCCGCCGCGCTGTCGGTCGGCGTGATGGCCAACTGGATCGCCAACTTCGTCGTCTCCGAGACCTTCCCCGAGCTCGTGCAGGTCGGCCTCGGCCTCGCGTACGGGCTGTTCACCCTGTTCGCGGTCCTCTCGCTCCTGTTCGTGTGGCGCTTCGTCCGCGAGACGAAGGGCTCCGAGCTCGAGCAGATGGACGCGCTCGAGTCCGGCCCCGCCTAGGCTGCGGGCGTGCTGATCGACCAGCTGCGCCGCGCCTGCGCCGACGACTGGCGCGCCTTCACCCACCACGCCTTCGTCGCCGGCATCGCGGACGGCTCGCTGCCCGAGGCCGCGTTCCGCGAGTACCTGATCCAGGACTACCGCTTCCTCGTCCAGTTCGCCCGCGCCCACGCGCTCGAGGCGTACAAGGCGGACACCGTCGAGGACCTGCGCTGGGCCGCCGCCGCCGCCGCCGGGATCATCGAGGTCGAGATGCGCCTCCACGTCGGGTACTGCGCGCAGTGGGGCCTCGACGAGGCGGCCCTCGAGGCCGCCGAGGAGGATCCCGCGAACACGGCCTACACGTCCTTCGTGCTCGCGACCGGCGAGGCCGGCGACGCGCTCGATCTCGCCGTCGCGCTCGCCCCCTGCACCGTCGGCTACGGCGAGATCGGCGCGCGCCTGGCCGCCGACCCCGCCACGCTGCGCGGACCGGCCAACCCGTACGAGGCCTGGATCGCCGCCTACGCCGGCGCCGAGTACCAGGCTGGCGTCCGGGACGCCGTCGAGCGGATGGAGCGGCTGCACCGCCGCCACGGGGCGTCCGGCCGCCTCGGCCAGTTGGCCGGCGTGTTCGCGCAGGCGGCCCGGCTCGAGGCCGCGTTCTGGCAGATGGGGCTCGACCGGGCCTGACGAACGGCCGCGTGGCTCAGCGCGACTGCGCGGCGAGGAAGCGGGCGCGCCCCTCCGCGATCATCCGCTCGGCCGCCTCGCGATCCTCCCAGGCCCCGATCGTGACCGCCTTGTGCTCCTCGAGGTCCTTGTAGACGGAGAAGAAGTGGGCGATCTCCTCGAGCAGGTTCGCGTTGATGTCCGCGAGGTGCTCGTTGTGGCTCCACGACGGATCGTCGTGCGGGATCATCAGGAACTTCGGATCGTCACCCGCCTCGTCGTGCATGTGCAGGACGCCGACCGGATCACAGGGGATCAGGCAGCCGGGGAAGGTCGGCTCGGTCAGGAGCACCAGCACGTCGAGCGGATCGCCATCCTCGCCGAGCGTGTCCAGCAGGAACCCGTAATCGCAGGGGTAGTGGGTGCTACCCCGCAACGTGCGATCGAGCACGACCCGGCCGTACGTCTCGTCGAACTCGTACTTGTTGCGCGAGCCCTTCGGGATCTCGATGTACGCGACGGGCTGGGACTTCGGCGTGTGCTTCACGCCGGGATCCTCTCACACCGCGGCCCGCGGTCGCGGCGGGCCGCCGGCGCGTCCCTGATAGCATCGCCGCGGTGTCGATCAAGACCGGGATCCTCGTCGCCATCGGCGTCATCGCCGCGGCCATCGGCCTGTCGGCGCTCGGTCACCGCGTTGCCGACGAGCGCCGCCAGGATCGCCTCGACCAGTTCTACGCCGCGCCCGCGGGGTACGAGCAGGCGGAGCCCGGGACGCTCCTGCGCGTGGAGGCGCTGCCGTCCGCCGACGTCGAGGGCGCGACCGCCTACCGCATCCTCTTCCGCACGGTCCGCCAGGACGGCTCGCCCGCGGTGTCGGGCGGGATCGCCTACGTGCCCGCGCAGCCGGCGCCGACCGGGGGACGCCCGGTGCTCGCGTGGGCGCACGGGACGATCGGCCTCGGCCGCGGCTGCGCCCCCAGCCGGCGCGCGGACCCCGTCGGCAAGCCCGGGCGCGAGTGGATCCCGCTCGCCGCGCGGCTCGGCTTCGCCGTGGTCGCCCCCGACTACGCGGGGCTCGGCACCACCGGACCGCCCCAGTACCTGCTCGGACGCTCCGAGGCCCACGACGTCGTCAACGCGGTCCGCGCCCTCGACGACGTGCCGGCGGCGGACCCCGGCCGCTCGTGGTCCGTGATGGGCCACTCGCAGGGCGGGCACGCCGCGCTGTGGACGGCGCAGCTCGCCGAGGAGCTGATGCCGGATCGCGATCTGGTCGGCGTCGCGGCGATCTCGCCGGCCGCGGACCTCGTCCGCATCATCGAGGCCCAGTGGGCATCCGGCATCGGCTGGGCCGTAGGCGCGGAGGTCTACGCCTCCTGGCCCGCCGTCACCCCCGACATCGACTACGACCGCCTCGTGTCCGCCGCCGGCCGCCGCTGGTACCAGCCGGTCGCCGACGCCTGCCTCGGCGAAGGCGTCCCGGCCCCGGCGATCGCGGGGCTCGCCGCCGCCGCGCTCGGCGTGCCGTTCTTCGACGAGAATCCCGTCGCCGACCCGCAGCTGTACGAGGTCGCCGCCGCGCAGACCCCGCAGCCGCCTCCCAACGGCCTGCCGCTGCTCGTCCTGCAGGGTACCGGCGACACCGTGATCCCGCCCGACACCAACGCCGCCCTGCAGGTCGAGTGGTGCGCCGCCGGGAGCGACCTGTCGATGGTGTGGCTCGGCGGGGTCGGCCACATCCAGGCGCTCGCGGTGGGCGCCGTCACCGCCGTTCCGTGGCTGTTCGGCCGCTTCTCGGAACCCGCGCCGACGCCGTCATGCGCGTGGCCGCCGCCCGTCGGGCAGCCGATCGGCCTGCTCGCCGACGTCGGCGAGGTGATCGACTAGCCACCTAGAAGAGGGCGAGCAGCAGCGCGGCCTCGAGCGCCGCGCCGGCGGTCAGCGCCACGAGATGGCGCTCCTCGTCGAGCAGCTCGTGGATCGTGCGCGTCATCACCCCGCCCGCGAGGAGCGCCGCGGCGCCCGCCACCCACGCCTCCGGTGCCTCGGCCACCGAGCCGATCGCGTACCCCGCGACGATCGCGGCGGCCAGGGCCACACCGCCCAGGGGCGACTGCAGACGCGTCGCGAGGGCGTGCGCGTTGAGGGCGACGTGGAGCCCGATCGCCAGCGCGAAGACCAGCACGGGCTGGATCTCCGGATCGTCGCGCACCGCGAGCAGGTAGCCGACGATCAACGCTGACAGCCCCGGCTGCAGGAGGCGGACGCGCGGATGCGGGACGCGCCCGCGGTGCCCCCGTTGGACGGCCCGCAGGGCGAGCGTACCGAGGATGCCGACCAGGACGAGCCCGTAGATCAGGACCTCGCCCGTCGGCAGGGCGGCGCCGACGCCGTCGGACACCGCACCGGCTCCGCGCGCGAGTTCGGGGAGGAGATGCAGGACCACGTAGCTGATGCCGATCCCGGCCCCGGCTGACAGGACGGGGTCCGGCCAGGGTCGGCCGAGCAGGCGCGGTTCGGCCACCACCAGGCAGGCCACGGCGATGGCGAGGGCGGCGACGAGCGTCACCGGCGCAGTGTTGCGCCTAGCCCGGGCAGCCGTCGCGCGTCGACGCGTTCGCGGCGAGCACGGTCGCTGCGCCGAGCGTCGGCAGCGTCGCCAGATCGGTCCCGGCCGGCACCACCACCTGGATCGTGCCGGCCGGCAGCCGGGCCGCACGATTGACGACGAGGCAGGGGGCGGACCCGAGCCCGTTCACCTGCAGCAGCGTCCCGGAGGGCGCCGTGGCCTTCGCCGCCGCCGTCGACTTCCACGGCACGTACTCGCCGGCCTTGGCCCAGCGGAAGCGATCGCGGTAGCGCAGGTAGCGCACGCCCCGGCCCCAGGCCCAGCGGCCGTCCGCGCGGCGGTACGTGGGGCGCCCCTTGCGGGTCCGCCAGCCGCCCTCCCGCCACTTCGGCGGCCCCTTCGTCCACGAGCCATCGGCGCGGCGCATCGTCTTGCGGCCGGCGGCGTTGACCCACCAGCCGCCACCCAGCGCGACCAGCTGGCGGCCCTTGCGGGTGGTGCCGAGCGCGCGGGCGACCACGCCATCCGTGCCGTACAGGAAGTCCTCGCGGAAGCGGCCCTTCAGGCCGCGGGCCTTCGTCTGCCTGGCTCTGGACTGCTTCTCGGCGGCCGGCACCAGGTACGACACGGCGAGGTCGCCGAGCGGTCCCGGCGCGAGCGCGGTCGGGGGCGGGCAGTCCACGCCGTCGGGCAGGAGCAGCAGGTCGCCCTTCGAGGGCATGCCGCGCGTGCCGTACGGCACGAGCACGTCGATGTGCTTGCCGATGATCGCGCCGCCCGTGTCGTCGGCCGAGAAGCAGCCCTTCGCGGGCGTGTCCTTGAGGGCCTCGATGTAGATGCGGGAGGCCTTCGGGATCACCGAGCGGTCCGTCGCGATCGACCGCCACTCCGTCACCGCCGTGCCCATCCCGATGCCGAACGTGTCCGGGTAGCCGCGAACCGACTTGTCGTCCTCGCCGCCCGCGGCGACCGCCGCGCGATCGCAGATCGGGGTGTAGGCCGCCGCGTTGGCCGGTGGGTTCTGCCACGAGCCGTCCTCGTTGGGGAAGGTCGGGCGGCGATTGTCGGCGGTTGCCGGGTTCGGTCGGCCCGTGGCGGGGTCGAGCGCCCACCATACGCACCCGCCGGGACGTGCGAAGGGCGATCCGTTCGTGAAGCCGGCGGCCGAGGTGCGGGTCGCCGCACCCTCCTTGTTGACCCACGGGCCGGCTCCGCTGCGCCAGTGGAGCATCTTCCCGTCATCGGCGACACCGGTCCCCTGCATCGCGATCCCCCGCGCCGAGAAGAGGAAGTCCTCGCGGTACGGCTTCGCCAATCCCTTGGCCACGAAGCGCGCTCCGGTGAAGGCCGACTCCGGCACGAACCAGTAGTAGGTGATCCAGTAGGAGCCGAGCTGCTGCGGCCGCGGCGGCATCCCACTGGCCGTCTGCGCGGAGGCGGTCGGCGTCGCGCCGGCGGCGCCCGCCGTCGCCATATCGGTTTTATGTATAAGCATCTGCTCGCCGTCCTCTCGCTTGCGGCGTCGGCTTTGTTCTCTGCCGGCCCCGCCGCCGCGCTCCCCCTCGAACGGTTTAAACTGCCGGACGGGTTCAAGA
>JBMTER010000052.1:0-10068 GCA_049433345.1 Gaiellales bacterium
GGCCCGCGCCCGACCCCGTCGCGCAGTCCTCCTTGTACTCCTGGCCGGGCACGCGCAGGTGCACGTGCGGGTCGACGAGGCCCGGCAGGACCGTGCAGCCCCTGGCCTCGACGACGCGGACGCCGTCGGGGGCGTCGATCCGGTCGGCGATCTGCGCGACCTCGCCGCCGCGCACGAGCAGATCCGCGGTGACGTCGAGGCCCTCCGACGGATCGAACAGGCGCGCGCCGCGGACCAGCAGCTCGGCGGGCTCGGCGGGGCGCATGACGAGGCGCGTCATGCCGCCCCCCACTCGCCCGTGCGCTCGCGCAGGTCGATCACCTCGCCGATCGAGGGCCGCGTCATCAGGTCGTAGAGGACCGCCATCCGCACGACGAGGCCGGCCTCGACCTGCTCCTCGACGAGCGAGGCGCCCGCGTCGGCCGCGTCGGGCGCGATCTCGACGCCGCGATTCATCGGGCCGGGGTGCATCACGACCTGGCCGGGGCGCAGGCGTCGACCCGAGACGCCCCACACGCGCGCGTACTCGCGCAGGGACGGCACGAAGTTCTGGCCGGGCTCCATCCGCTCGTGCTGCATGCGCAGCACGTAGACCACGTCGGCCTCGGCCATCGCGGCCGGGTCGTCGGTGACCGCGACCCCCATCGCCTCGTCGATCCTGGGCGGCATCAGGGCGGGCGGCCCGACCAGCGTCACGTCGAGGCCCATCATCCGGAAGCCCTCGATGTTCGAGCGGGCGACGCGGCTGTGCAGGACGTCGCCGACGATCGCGACCTTGACGCCCTGCAGTCGCCCGAGGCGCTTTCGGATCGTGTACAGGTCGAGCAGGCACTGGGTCGGGTGCTGGTGCTTGCCGTCGCCCGCGTTGACGACGTGCGCGTCCGACCAGCGCGCCGTCAGCCGGGCCGCGCCGATGTGCGGGTGGCGGATCACGATGATGTCCGGGCGGTACGCGTTGAGCGTGCGGATCGTGTCCTTCAGGGACTCGCCCTTGTCGACGCTCGAGCCGGCCGCCTTGACCGACACGGTGTCGGCCGACAGGCGCTTGGCGGCCAGCTCGAAGCTCGAGCTGGTCCGCGTCGACGACTCGTAGAAGAGGTTGAGGACGGTGCGCCCGCGCAGCGTCGGCACCTTCTTGACGTCGCGTCCGACGACGTCCTCGAAGCCCTGCGCCGTGTCGAGGATGCGCTCGACGTCGACCGCGTCGAGGTCGCCGATGCCGAGCAGGTGGCGGCGGTGGGCGGCGGCCATCAGGCCTCCTCCCCCACCAGCGGGAACTCGCCCGTGTCCTCGCCCGGTCCGAGCAGGAGCACCTCGTCGACGCCGTCCGTCTCGACGAGGCGCACGCGCACGCGCTCCGTCTCCCGGGTGGGCAGGTTCTTGCCGACGAAGTCCGCGCGGATCGGCAGCTCGCGATGGCCGCGGTCGGCGAGGACCGCCAGCTGCACGCAGGCGGGCCGGCCGTAGTCGAGGACCGCGTCGATCGCGGCCCGCACCGTCCGCCCCGTGTAGAGCACGTCGTCGACGAGGACGATGACGGCGTCCTCGACGGGCCCGTCGAGGACGGTCTCGCCGACCACGGGATGGTCGGCGATGCGCTCGTCCGCGCCGGGCCGCAGCCCGACGTCGTCGCGGTAGAAGCTGATGTCGACCGCGCCGACCGGCACCTCGACGCCCGTCGTGTCGCGGATCCGATCGCGGATCCGCTCGGCGATCGGCACGCCGCGCGAGCGGATGCCCACCAGGTGCAGGCGGGCGAGGTCGGGATGGCGCTCCACGATCTCCGAGCCGACCCGGGCGAGCGTGCGCCGGATCTGGTCGGCGTCGAGCAGGATGCGCGCCTCGCGGGTGCTCACCGGCATCGCGGCCGGCCGCTGGTCGTGACGTGCTGCAAGTGGTGGGCTCCTTCCCGGCCTCGCGGGACCGGGTTAAAGGGGCGGACGACGTACGCGCCGCACGCTAGTCGACCGACCGGACGCAGGTCGGGTCGCGCTGCCGCGAGCGGTAGGCTCCGAGACCATGGCACCCGCCCACGCAGCGGGCGCGCAGGGGCGCGCGTTCACGTGCTGACCACCCTCCAGCTGGGACTCGTCGTCGCGATCGCGACCAGCCTCGTCTACGGCGCGATCGATCCCAGCCGCGTGCGCGTGCGGCGCGCGATCCTGATCGTCGTCTCCGCGCTCCTGATCTACGTCTTCAATCCGCGCGCGCTGCTCCTGGCCCTGGTGGTGACCGCGGTGGCGGTCCTGGTCCTGCGCCTCTGCCTGCGTCGCCCACACGACACGCGCCTGCCCTGGCTCGTGCTGGCTCCGATGGTCGCCAACGCGATCCTCGAGGCCGCCACCGGCTCGGACCTGGCCGACCTCCTCCCCGTCCCCGTCGGGTCGCCGTCCGCGCCGGCCTTCGAGCTCGCGGCGACGCTCGGACTGTCGTTCTACTCGCTGAAGCTGTACGCCTCGATCAAGGACGGCGTGCGCGCCGGACGCGGCGACCCGTGGGCGATGCTCGCGACCACCCTCTTCTTCCCCAGCTTCGCGATCGGGCCGATCGACCCCGCGAAGCGCTTCGACGACGCCGCGGTCGGCCGCGGTCCCGATCCGCGCCGCTACCTGATCGGCCTCGCGCGGATCGGCATCGGCGCGACGAAGGCCTTCCTCATCAGCGGCTGGCTGACCGAGGACCTGCCGGTCCGGCTCGGCCTCTCGCCGCTGTCGTCGCTGGAGACGCAGCCCCTGGAGACGCCGACGCGGGCGCTCCTGTTCACGATCCTCGCCTTCCTCGCCCTGTACCTCGACTTCTCGGGATTCATCGACATCGCGATCGGGATGGGGCTGCTGTTCAACCTCAGACTGTCGGAGAACTTCCGCTTCCCGCTGATCGCCCATTCGATCCAGGACTTCTGGGGGCGCTGGCACCTGACGCTGGCCGCCTTCGTGGCCACCTACCTGTTCAAGCCGCTGGTCCGCCGGACCGGTCGGCCGGTACCGGCGCTATTTGCGACGTTCGTGGTCGTCGGGCTGTGGCACGAGATCAGCATCGGCTACCTGCTGTGGGGCGTCGGCCACGGCGCGGCGCTCGCCGGCACGCTCTGGTACCGCGAGCGGACGCGCGGCCGTGCGCTTTTGCCCGCCGGGGTGCGGCGCCTGCTGGGGGTCCCGCTGACCCTCGGCTTCGTCGCCTTCCTGTCGGCGCTCGCCAACGCGCACTCGACCGCGAGGATGGTCAACTACGTGGAGGCGCTCGTTGGGCTCTGAGGGATCCGCTCCCGATCGCCGCCGGCTGCGGCGGCTGTACGCGGCGCTGGCGCTCGTGATCGTCGGCGCCCTCGGCGTGCTGATCGGGTGGAGCGATCGGCCGAGCGTGCGCTACGCCCAGATGCCGTGCCAGTACCGCGCGACGTACGCGATCGACGGGCCGGCCGCCGCCGTCGTGCTCGGGTCCTCGCGCTCGCAGTACGGCGTCGCCACCGCGGCGCTCGCCAGCGGCCTCGGGCTCGACCCGGCGACGGCCCCGATCGTCAACGTCGCCCGCGGTGGCCGCGGCCCCGGCCAGCTGTACCAGCAGCTCGTCGACCTCGAGCGGGCGCGCGGCATCGCGGGACCGATCCTGTTCGAGGTCTCGCCGCAGGACACCGCCTTCTGGCGTCGCCGGCCGCTCTACTACCAGTACCTTCCGAGCTTCGCGCGCGCCGTGCCGCTGGAGGCCGTCGTCGACGACTGGTCCACGAAGCCGCGCGAGCCGACCTACAGCCGGGTCCGGGATCTGGCCGCGCAGCTCATGCAACGCGTCGACACGGCGCTCGAGACCGTCGCCACCGGCGGCTGGCGCCGCAACGCCGGCCTCCGCCGGGGCCCCTCCGCGCCGATCGACTGCCGGATCCGACTCGACGACGAGCGGCGCCGCGGCGAACTGAACCAGCTTCGGAGGGCCGAGGCGAACCTGCGGCGAGAGGTCGGCCGGGACGGCAGCTGGCGCGATCGGGAGCCGTGGGCGGACGAGTTCGGCCGGGTCAACCAGGACCGCCAACTCGCGTACCTGGCGCTGGCCGCCCGCTTCGCGCGGGAACGCGGCCTGCCGATCGTGTTCTACGCGGTGCCCGGCTACCTGCAGCCGCCGATCGCCGAGGCGGCGCGCCGAAGCTTCGCCGAACGGGTCGGCGAACCGCTGGCGGTGCCCCCCGACGAGCTGCTCGAGCAGCTCGCCGAGCGCGACCGCTGGCGCGACGCCTACCACCTGAACGGGTCGGGCGCGCGCCTCTTCACGGGCTGGCTCGCCGACGAGGCGCGTCGCGTCGACGTCGGGTCGGACCGCGTCGACGCAGCCGGGAGCGGGGGCTCGTAGCGCGCCCGCCGGGGCCTAGCCGATGCCGTTCAACCCCCGGACGGCGCGACGCCACGCGTTATACGACGGCTTGGGCGAGTCGTCGAGCTTGCGCAGGCCGGTCGTGTACCACTTGCCGGCCACCCTCGGGTTGTCGTCGCGCAGCAGGAACCACGCCAGCCGCTCCACCTGCGGCGTGCGGCGCATGATCCCGATCGACTGCGCGGCGAACCGCGACTGCTGGGCGAACGAGACCGTCTTCGCGCGCTGCCCCGGCGCCGGCGTGTTCCAGCCGAACTCCGTCACCCAGACCGGATAGCGCCGCTTGAAGATGCCGTTGGCGAGGGAGACGAAGGTCCCGAGGTTCCCGACCGCGATGTAGGGCGGGTTCGTGCGGCTCAGGCGGGCGCCGTCCCTGACCCCGGCCTTCGCGTTCTTGTTGTACGGATGCACCGAGAGGACGTCGAAGCGGGCTCCCGCCTGCTTCATCCCGCGCAGGAAGGCGATCGGGTTGACGCTGTTGCGCCCGCCCGTCTTGTAGAGCGCCCCCGCGACGATCGTGGGGCGGAACGGCACCGCCTTGCGCACCTCCACGCCCATCGCGTTCAGCAGGCGCGTGTAGTTGCGCGGCGAGACCGCCCGCCCACGCACGATCTGCGGTCGCAGCGCGAAGTAGCCGTTGGGCTCGTTCCAGGCCTCCCACGCGGTCACGCGCGGCAGCGGCTGCGTGGCCCCCGCCGGGACGTAGGTCCCCGAATAGCGCCGGGCGGCCGCGTACGCGAAGGCCCGCCAGTGGGCCATCCGCGGCATCGTCGCGGTCACCCCCCGAGCGCGCGGGGTCGTCGACGCCCAGGCGGGTGTCGCCCACAGCGTGAACATGATCTGGTCCTGCAGGCCGGCGGCGACGGCGCGCTGCACGAAGGCATCGGTCTCGCCCCACCGATAGGCCGGGTCGGCCGGGTCACGCGGGCTGCGCGGCCGCGTCGGCGCGACGTGGGTCCACTGGATGTCCCAGCGCGCGAAGCCGACGTTGAGCTCGGCCGCCTCCTCCCAGAAGCGATCCGGGAAGGTGGTGGCGTACGCGTTGTCGAGGAAGCCGACCCGCAGCTTCGCGTTCGCCGAGGCGACGGCGGGAAGGGCCAGCACCAGCACCGCGGCGAGCGGGAGGATCAGCGCGAGCGGGGTGCGGGCACGACGACGCATCGGTTGACGACTTTCGACTCCCACGCATCCCATCCTGCCACGGGTTCCATCACGGCATCGCCTCGTGGACGTAGACTGCGCGTTGCCGCGTCGCGCCACGCCAACATGACCACGCCTGCGATCCCACCGACCGCGCTGCGCCTCCTCCTCGCCACCGCGGTGGCCTGCACCGCCGTGCTGCTCGCCCCGCTCGGCGCGGAGGCGGCGACCCGCTACGCCTCGCCGACCGGGACGGGGCCGGAGCCGGGCACGCAGGCCGACCCCTGCGCGCTGACCACTGCGACGAGCGGCGGCCTCGCCGCCGGCGACACGGTGATCCTGCTGGGCCGCACGACCGGCGCCTCGACGAGCCTCTACGACCTGACGAAGCTGCCCGGGCGCACGGGCATCGAGATCAGCCGCGCCAACGTCACCCTGACCGCGCTCGAGGACCTGGTCACGATCCGCTCGAACTCGACCAGCGCAGCCGTCCGGGCGCTGGCCGGTGGCGTCGCGATCCGCCGCCTCGTGATCCAGAACGTCTGCGGCGCCGACCGACCGACCGATCCCGACCCGGCCGGCTGCACGACCGGGGCCCTGACGTACGCGCTGCAGGCGAGCAGCGCCACGATCGACCGCGTCTTCGCCTACGCCTCCGAGCGACGCGCCTGCGAGCTCTTCGGCTCCACGACGGTCGCGAACACGGTCTGCCTGGCCTACAAGGGCGGCTACGCGATCACGATCACGCGACCCGGCACCACGACCCTGGTCAACGTGACCGCCCGCTCGAAGTTCTACCCCGCGGTCCTGATCGAGAACGCCGGCGCCGGCGGCGCCGCCGGCGCCGTGACCATCGCCAACTCGATCATCAGCGCCCAGGCGACGTTCAGCGCGCCGTTGTGGGCGAATCGCGACGACATCGCGAGCCCGTGCCCGCTCGACCTCGCCCTGCGCGCGTCGAGCCTGTCGGGCCGCGACGTCGGGATGTCGGTCGCGCTGACCGAGACGGCGATGGTGAACGAGGCGCCGACCTACGCGGATGTCTTCAATCTGGTGCCGAAGGCGACGTCGCCGACGGTCAACCGCGGCTCGACGAACCCGGCCGACCTCGCGCTCGCCGGCGCCTTCGACCTCGTCAGCCGCGAGCGCGTGCAGGGAGGCCGCATCGACCTCGGCGCCTACGAGTACGCGGAGGGCGTGGTCGCACCGCAGATCCCGGGCACGCCCGGCAGCGGCACCGCGGCCGGCGGCGCCGCGGGCAGCGCGGGCGGAGCCGCGCCGATCACCGTGGCCCGCACCCGTGCGCTCGTCCGCCCGCGCGCGCTGAACATCCGCGGCACGGTCATCGCGACCGGCGCCGGCACCGCCACCCGCATCGTCGCGCGCGTCCAGGGCAAGCGCCGGATCACGATCTGCCGCGTCACGCGCCGGCTGACGACCGGCACGGCAGACCTGCGCTGCGCGACGCGTCCGGCGGTGCGCAAACTGCTGCGCCGGCGGGCGCTGGTCCTCGTCGTCACGACCCGCTTCACCCCGGCGGGGAGCCGTGCGGCGATCGTCGACCGCCAGACCCTGCGCCTGCGCCGGCGCTAGCCGCCGGTGGTGCCGGCCTCCGGGTCGCGCCACAGCCGCTTGCGCCACGGCGGCACGACCTCGCGGTGGTAGCGAAGGCGCAGGGCCGGCACGGTGTCCGCGGGCACCAGCCGCAGACGCCCTCCGTCGACGGTGGCGAGGGTGCCGTTCCAGCGATCGAGGGGCGCGTCGACCCCGCGCGCCCGGAAGCCCATGGCGTGCGAGCCGGCCGCCCGGTAGACGACGGGCCGACCCGCCGGCGGGTACCAGCCCGGGTCGCCCGACCACCAGGCGCGTGCGCCGACGAGCCCCTGGTGGGCCGTCACCCGCACGCCGACCGCGCCGTCGTCTGCGATCCGCACGATCACGCCCTCCCAGTCGTCGGGGTGGTGGCCCTGCAGGCCCTTCAGCGGCGCGTGGGTGGTGCGCGAGTCGGGGTAGTAGAGCCAGTACTGCAGGTACGTCACCCCGGGCCGGTCGACGACGTGCGTGAACGCCACCGGCAGTCCCGTGCCCAGCGCGGCGCAGGCGGGCCGCCGGCAGACCGCGACGTCGACGGGCACCGCCGTGTCCTCGCCCCAGCGGTCGCGCTCGAGGACGAGGGTCGGGGCGTAGCGGCGCAGGAGCGGCCCGTAGCGGTCGGAGCGCAGCGCCCAGCGGTCGTCGCGCCGCTCGGGCCGCTCGCCCGGCAGCGCCGCGGCGAGGCGCCGCCCCCCCCACCCCCCCACCCGCCGCGCCCAGCCCGCGCCGTCCGCCCTGACCGCCGTCGCCACGACCGCCCCGACCAGCACGACGAGGCCGAGCAGGACGGCGAGCTCGAGGGTGGCCTGGGCGCGGCGCATGGGCCGAGCGTGGTCGCGGGGCGGAGCGCGACGCGCGCGCGGTTACGCCCCGCGGACAGGCGCACTGCGGCGCGGGACGGGACGGGGACCCGCCGGAGGCGCGCGCTTCGCGCCGTGGAACCCACCGCCCGTGCCGCGGGCGTCAGGCCCGGGCCGCCCGCGCCTACGACCGGAAGCCCAGGTACCCGTCGCGGGGGCGGTCCTGGACGGGCATGCCGCGCCGGCTGGCGAGGCGGTACGTGATCGAGTCGGTGAGGAACAGCAGCGGCAGCATCACGCCGGTCAGGATCAGCGCCTGGATCGCGTCCTCGGCGGGGGTCGTCTGCCCGCGCGAGATCAGGAAGCGCATCAGGACGAACCAGATCGCGCCGAAGATCGGGGCCCGCGTCAGCGCGCGCTTGATGGTCGGGAACGGCACGGGCTTGCGTCCGCGCGGCGCCGACGAGCTGCGCGACTTGGAGCCCCGCTTGCCCTTCGCGGCCTTGCGGTCGTCCTCCTCGGCCCGGCGCGCCTCCTTCTCGTCGATCTGCGGCGAGCGGGGGCGCTCCACGCCGTGGCGGCGGAACCGCTCCTGCTTCTTGCGCTGGCGCTCCGTGGTCATGGCGGCAGCATAGCCACGGGTCGGCCCCCCGAGGCGTCCGGATGCGGGCGCCAGCCCGGTATGCTGACCGGCGGATGGCGACCATCGCACCGGATCGGATCGCGTGGGGCGAGTTGCGCAGCCGCGCCCAGCAGGTGCGCCAGCGCGCTGCCGCCGCGGGTGAGGCGGGCCTGTCGATGCGCGTGCAGGACCTGCTCGAGCTCCTGCCGCTGCCGTACGATCCCGAGCCCCTGCCGGACGACGCGACCGACGAGGAGGTCGCGGAGGCCGAGCGCGAGCCGCTCGACTTCGCCGAGGACGTCCTCAAGCGCCACGGCGTGCGCTGCCGACCGGCCCCGGGCGACGTCGGCCCCGACGGGTACGTGGTGCTGCGCCCGACGAACCGCTACGCCGTCCAGGGCGCGATCGGCCTCGGCCTCGTCGCGCTGGCCGCGGCGGCCGCGACGAGCAAGATCGCCGCCGCCGTGTTCGTGCCGGTGGTGCTGGTCGGCGCCTGGGTCGCGTGGCGCCAGGCCCACTGGCTCGACCGCTGGGTGCCCCGGATCGTCCCGCGCGGACGCATCATGGGCGCGCTCCTGATGCTGGTCCTGCTCGCGGTGGCATCCGTGGCCGTCGTCAACCCGGCGCGCGACTGGGTCCGCAACCGCGGCCAGGTCCGGGATGCCGTCAACCTCTCGATCCAGGCCGAGACGCAGCTGAACGCGGGCGACCTCATCGGCGCGCGCGCCTCGATCGACCAGGCGATGCAGATCCGCCCCGACCTCGGGCAGGTCCAGGCCACCGCCCAGAAGATCATGGTGGCGCAGGTCAACACGCACACCTCCGCCACCACGAACGCCGCGTTCGCCGCCCAGAACGCCTACGACCGCGCCGAGGACGCCTACGCGGCGGGCGACTGGCGCGAGGCGATCGACGCATTCACGGCCCTCGGCGACTTCGCCGACGCACCGACGCGCCTCGCCGAGGTCCGCGCCGTCGCCGCGGCGGCCACGCTCCGGCGGGCCAAGGCCGCGCTCGCCGCGGGCGATGCGAGCCTCGCGTTCGAGCTCTACTCGAACGCCGTCGGCTTCGATCCCGCGGTCGCCGACCGGACCCTCGTCAAGCGCATCTCCGAGGCCCTGACGGCCTCGTAGCCCCCGCGCGACCGCCCGGCCCCTTCTACGCTTCCCCCGCGGTGGACCTCGACGTCATCTTCCTCGGCACGGCCGGCTCCGTGCCGTCCGCGCGCCGCCAGACCGCCGCGACCCTCGTGCGCCGCGGCGGCGAGCGCATCCTCGTCGACTGCGGCGAGGGCACCCAGCGGCGTCTGATGCAGTCGGTCGCGGGCCTCTCGGACATCGACACGATCCTGCTCACCCACGGCCACGCCGACCACATCCTCGGCCTGCCGGGCCTCTTGCGCACCTTCGCCCTGCGGGAGCGCAGCGCGCCCCTGGCCCTGTACGGCCCCGAGGGCATCCGCCGCGTGCTCGACACCCTCGCCGGCGTGATCGGCCGGCTCCCCTACCCCTTCGCCGTGGTCGAGCGCGCGCCCGGCCAGGAGGTGCCGGG
>JBMTER010000053.1:0-9672 GCA_049433345.1 Gaiellales bacterium
CCGACGGTGCCCGGCTACATCGAGGACACGATGGCGCGCATCGAGGCGTTCGTCCGGGCGATCATCGAGCGCGGCGCGACGCCGGTCGGGATGGGCGGCGACCACTCCGTCACCCTCGCCGAGCTGCGCGCGCTGCACGCCGTCCACGGCCCGCTCGGACTCGTCCAGTTCGACGCCCACCACGACCTCTGGGACGCCTACTTCGGGCGGCCCTTCAACCACGGCACCGTCATGCGGCGCGCCCTCGACGAGGGCCTGATCGATCCGGCGCGCTCGTTCACCGGCGGGCAGCGCGGCTCCCTGTACGGGCCCGAGGACGAGCAGGTCGCCGCCGACCTCGGGATGCTGCTCGTGCCGTGGCGCGAGCTGCGCCACTGGGAGCCGGAGCGGCTCCGGCGCACGATCGCGGCGCGCGCCGGCGATGGCCCCGTGTTCCTGTCGTTCGACATCGACTTCCTCGAGCCGGGCCTCGCGCCCGGCACGGGCACGCCCGAGGCGGGCGGTCCGCGCGGCGACGAGGCGCTCGACTGCGTCCGCGCGCTGGCCGGCCTCGACCTCGTCGGGGCGGACGTCGTCGAGGTGGCGCCGCAGTACGACGGCCCCGGGCAGGCGACCGCCGTGATGGCGGCCAACGTGCTCTACGAGGTGCTCAGCCTGCTGGCGCTGCGGCGCCGCTGACCCGCACGGCATCCCGGCAGAGGCGCTCCACGAGGCCCTCGTCGACCGCGTGGCCGGCCCGGCGGGCGAGGTTCGCGAGGATCCGGTAGCCGAGCGGCGTCAGCACGCTCTCGGGGTGGAACTGCACGCCCTCCACGGGCAGCTCGCGGTGGCGCAGGCCCATCACGAGCCCGTCGGGCAGCCGCGCCGACACCACCAGCTCCGAGTCGGGAGCGGGCTCGTCGGCGGCGAGCGCGTGGTAGCGGCCCGCGTCGAACGGCGACGGCAGGCCGGCCAGGAGGCCCGCGCCGTCGTGCTCGACGGCGGAGGCGCGGCCGTGCATCGCGTTCGCGTTCGGGGCGACGCGCACGCCGAAGGCGACGGCGATGCACTGGTGCCCGAGGCAGATGCCGAGCACGGGCAGGTCGCGGCCGAAGGCGCGGATCGCCGCGGTCGAGACGCCCGCCTCGTCGGGGCCCTGCGGGCCGGGCGAGACGACGATGCCGGTCGGGGCGAGCGCGGCGATCTCGTCGAGGCGGGTCGCGTGCGACGGCACGACGCGGCTGGGCACGCCGAGCTCGGCGAGCCGGTGCTGGACGTTGAGGACGAACGAGTCGCGGTTGTCGAGGATCACGATCACGGCAGCTCCCGCCAGCGCCGGGCGAGGTCGTCGACGAGCGGCGAGCGGGCGAGCGGGATGCCCTCGACGGCGTCGACGGGGACGACGCCGCGCCCGGCGGTCAGCAGCGCCAGCCCCGCCGCGTCGCGCAGCGCGTCGAGGTGCAGGTCGTCCTCGCGGGCGCCCGTCTCGGCGATCGCCCAGGCGCGCGTCACGGACGGCAGGATGCCGCGCAGGCGCGGCGCGTGCCAGGCGCCGTCGGGGCCGACGAGGAGCACCGCGGCGCGGGTCGTCTCGCCGATCAGCCCGTCGCGGGAGACGAGCAGCGGCTCGCCGCCCGCCTCCGCCTCCGCGCGCTCGGCCCAGGCCCGGTCGGCCGCCTTGACGAGGCGCGTCGCGTCCGCGGGGTCGTACGAGCGGTGCAGCGGCAGGTCGACGCGGCCGACGGGCGGCACGGGCCGGGTCGACGGCTCGACGCCGTCGTCGGCGACGTCGACGCGCAGCAGGAACGGCTGGTCGGTCAGCAGCAGCGCCTCGTCGATCACCGCCTCGGCCTCCGCCACGCGCGCGGGCGGGGCGCCGGACGCGGCGAGGCGCGCGAGGTGCCGGGCGCTCAGGCGCACGCGGCCCTCCTCGACCCGCATCGTCTCGAACACGGGGATCACTCCCACCCCTCCAGGGTCGCGCCGGTGGCGCGCAGGAAGGGGCGCGCCTTGACGAGCGTCTCCTCGGCCTCCTCGTGCGGGTCGGACAGGAGCGTGACGGCGCCGCCGGCGCCGTAGCGCGCCTCGCCGCCCGAGACGACGGCGGTGCGGATCGCGATCGACGCGGCGAGCGACTGGCGGGCCGGCTCGTAGGCGAACACGCTGCCGCAGTAGACGCCGCGGGCGTCCGCCTCGAGGCGGTCGATCAGCTCCATCGCGCGGCGCTTCGGCGCGCCCGTGATCGAGCCGCCGGGGAAGCACGAGACGAGCACGTCGGGCAGGCGCACGCCGTCGCGCAGGCGGGCCTCGACGGCGCTGACGAGGTGCATCACGCTGTCGGTGCGCTCGA
This sequence comes from Gaiellales bacterium, assembly GCA_049433345.1. Lineage (GTDB taxonomy): Bacteria > Actinomycetota > Thermoleophilia > Gaiellales > F1-60-MAGs149 > F1-60-MAGs149. Next base: position 2,330 of record JBMTER010000053.1, read on the forward strand.
GCGCGCACAGCGCCGTCACGCGGACCGATCCGGGCTCGGCGGTGGCGGTCAGGTCGTTGCGCAGGAGGTCGACGATCATCACGTTCTCGGCGCGGTCCTTCTCCGAGCCGACGAGGTCGGCGGCCAGCGCCGCGTCCTCCGCCGGATCCGCGCCGCGGCGGCGCGTGCCCTTGATCGGGCGGGTCTCCACGACGCCGTCCGCGACCCGCAGGAACACCTCGGGCGAGACGGAGGCGACCTCGCTGCCGCCACCGGCGAGGTAGGCGGCGTGGTCGGCGGGAGCCACGGCCACGAGCCGCTCGAACAGCGCCCAGCCGCCGTCGGTCCACGGCACGCGCACGACGTGCGCGAGGTTGACCTCGAAGGCCTCGCCCTGGCCGATCAGGCGCTGCGCCTCCCGCGCCGCCGCGGCGTAGCCGGCGCGGTCGAGGCCGCTGCGCGCCCGGACCGGCACGGGCGCGGCGAGGTCGGGCGCGGGGGCGTCCGCGTCGATCGCCGCCGCCAGCAGGTCGCGCGCCGCCCCGGCCGGGCCGATCAGGTCCCACGCCTCCGCGGCGTGGTCGTACGCGGCGTAGGCGCGGTGCAGGTGCGCCACGAGCGCCGGGTCGCGGCGGGGATGGCGCGAGGGGATGCCGAGCAGGTCGAGGCCCGCGTCGTACGAGACGGCGCCGGCCCACAGGCCCTCGCCGTGCGCGGCGTGCACGAGGCGCGGCCCGATCGCCGGCAGCCCGGCGCCGCTGTCCGCCGTGATCGTCTCGTCGGGGAGGACGCCGAGCAGCGAGCGGCCGCCGAACGGCGTGCGCGCGGCGCTCATCAGCAGCGTGGGGGCGTGCCCCCGCGCGACCAGCCAGCGGGCGGCGTCGAGCGGCGCGGACATGGGGCGGAGGGTATCCGACTCCGCCGGCCGGGCCCGACCGGCGAAGAGCCGGGCATGAGCGGACTCCTCGTCGTCACCGCGGCCTCGAGCGCGGCCTGGCCGTCCTCGCCCTCGCGCGCACCGGATCGGACCTCGCGTCGCTCGCGGCGCTCGCGCCGGACCGGGTCGAGACGGCCGTGGCCGACGTGCGCGACGCGGACGCCGTGCGGGCCGGCTGCGCGGCCGGCGTCGAGCGCTTCGGGCCACCGGCCCTGGTCGTCGCCGCGGCGGGCCTGCTCGGCCCGATCGACCGCCCGTGGCGGCTCGACCCTGCCGCCCTCGACGAGGCGCTGTCGGTGACCGTGACGGGCACCGCGAACCTGGCGGCGGCGACGCTGCCGGCGATGCGGGAGGCGGGGCGGGGGACGTTCGTCGCGGTGTCCGCGTCGAGCGCGACGCGCGTGTTCCCCGGCTGGGCCGCGTACGGCGCGGCGAAGGCCGGGCTGGACGCCTACATCCGCTACCTGGCCGAGGAGGCGGGCGACGCCGTGACGGCGTTCTCGTTCGGGCCGGGACTGACCGACACGGCGATGCAGGCCGGCCTGCGCGAGGTCGACGAGGAGCGCTTTCCGATGGTCGCGCAGTTCCGGCGCTGGCACGAGCGCGGCGCGTCGAAGGACCCGGCGGTCGTGGCGGAGGCGCTCGAGTTGGCGCTGGCCCTCCCGCGTGAGGAGCTCCACGGCGGCGTGGTCGAGGCCGATCAGCTGCTCAAGCGCCGCTGACGCGACCCGCCTCGCCCTCGCGGTCGCGCAGCGCCCCGCGGAGGCGGTACAGGCCGACCGCCGCGAACGGCACCGTGATCGCGTTGACGACGATGCCGACGACCGCCTCGATCACGCCGCGACCCGCACCGGCGGGCGCGGCGAGGGCCACGCTCGACAGCAGGAGGGCGATGAGGAGGGCGATCAGGGTGATCACGAGGAGCGTGCCGAGGGCGCTCCAGAAGCGCCCGCGGACGAGCCGGGCGGAGGCGCGCAGCGCCTGCGCGTACGCGCCCTCGCCGGTCACCACGAGCACGGTGCAGAGGCCGAGCCGGACGCCGTTGATCAGTCCGGAGGCGAGCAGGGTGCCGGCCCCGACGGCGGTCAGGCCCGGCGAGCCGGTCGCGACGCCCGCGGCGATCAGGACGAGCGGCAGGCCCGCGATCACGAGCAGCGCGAGCAGCTGGGTGAGCACGTAGCGGGGCAGGAGCTGCAGGGCGAAGGCGGCCTCGCGGCGCGGCTCCGCGGCGCGCCCCTCGTCGAGCGCGATCGCGCAGCGGATCGCGATGATGGCCGCGAGCGGCGCGAACAGCAGGACGCTGCCGACCGCGTCGATGATGGCGAGGCCCTGCTGGCTGCGCGTCGACTGGCCGACGGCCAGCTCGAGCGCGAGCAGCGCGACGGCGAGCGGGGCGAACACGAGCGCGGTCGCGACGCCGAGGGGCACGGCGAGGCGCCGGTACAGGGACAGCGTGTCGCCGACGACGGAGCGGACCATCTCCGCAAGGCTACCCGTGGCATTCCTCCGCAGGCGATCGGATTGCGAAAGCCCCGGTGAATGCATCGCTCCACGTATCTCGTGGCACCTGACACGTGCTTGCGGGCGTCCGCCTGCCCGCGTACCCTGCCGTTCATGCGCCCGGCCCTGCCGTGCGCCGTTTCTTTCCGGAGGTTTCCGTGATCCGACACGACGTGATCGTCCTGGGCGCCGGCCTCGCCGGCATGCGCGCCGCCATCGAGGCCAAGCGCCGTGGGGTCGACGTGGCCGTGATCTCGAAGCTGCACCCGACGCGCTCCCACTCGGGCGCCGCGGAGGGCGGCATCAACGCCGCGCTCGGCAACGCGACGGACGACTCCCCGGAGAGCCACGCCTTCGACACCATCAAGGGCTCCGACTACCTCGGCGACCAGGACGCGATCGAGGTCTTCGCCCAGGAGGCCCCGAACGACATCTACGAGCTCGAGCACATGGGCGCGGTCTTCACGCGCTCCAGCGACGGCAAGCTCGCGCAGCGCCCGTTCGGCGCGGCGGGCGCCCCGCGCACGGTCTACTCGGCCGACATCACGGGCCACGTCCTGATCCACGTGCTCTACGAGCAGCTCATCAAGCACGACGTCAAGGTCTACGAGGAGTTCTTCGCGACGCAGGTCGTCGTCGACGAGGGCCGCTGCGCCGGCGTCATCGCCTGGGACACGAAGAAGGGCGGCCTGCACGCGATCGAGGCCAACCACGTGATCCTCGCCACCGGCGGCGTCGGGCGCATGTACTACGGCACCACGAACGCGTTCGCGTGCACGGGCGACGGCATGTCGCTCGCCTGGCGCGCCGGCGTGCCGCTGAAGGACATGGAGTTCCTGCAGTTCCACCCGACCACGCTGAAGAGCAACGGCGTCCTGATCACGGAGGGCTGCCGCGGCGAGGGCGGCTACCTGCGCAACAAGGACGGCGACCGCTTCATGGCCGCGGACGCGCCGAACGCGATGGAGCTCGCGTCGCGCGACGTCGTCTCGCGTGCCGAGTGGAAGGAGATCGCCGACGGCCGCGGCGTCGACGGCTGCGTGCTGCTCGACCTCACGCACCTCGGCTGGAAGAAGATCAAGACGCGCCTGCCCGGCTCGCGCGAGCTGGCGATGGACTACGCCGGCGTCGATCCGATCGAGACGCCGATCCCGGTCCGCCCGGGCGCCCACTACATGATGGGCGGGGTCGACTGCGACCTCTGGGGCGAGACGACGGTACCGGGCCTGTGGGCCGCCGGCGAGGTCGCCTGCGTCTCCGTCCACGGCGCCAACCGCCTCGGCGGCAACTCGCTGATGGAGACGATCGTGTTCGGCCGCCGCGCCGGCCAGGCCGCCGCCGAGCGCGTCCTCGAGCAGGGCGACACCGGCGCGCGCATCGAGCCCGGCGTCCTCGCCGAGGAGGATCGCCGCATCGCCGGGATCCTCAACAACGCCGAGGGCGAGCGGCCCGGCGCGCTGCGCGAGGAGCTCGCGAAGACGATGTACGACAAGGCCGGCGTGTTCCGCACGGAGTCCGCCCTGGCCGAGTGCCAGGAGACGGTCCGCGACCTGCGCGAGCGGGCGAAGACGCTGAAGCTCGACGACCACGGCTCCGTCTTCAACACGGACCTGACGACGACGCTCGAGCTGCTCTCGCTGCTCGAGTGCGCCGACTGCCTCGTCACCAGCGCCCTGGCCCGCAAGGAGAGCCGCGGCGCCCACTCGCGCCTCGACCACACCGAGCGCGACGACGAGCACTGGCTCAAGCACACCCTCAACTGGTGCGACGACGGCGAGGTCCGGCTCGACTACCGGCCCGTCACCATCACCAAGCACCAGCCCCTGGCCCGGAGCTACTGACGTGACCGAGATCAAGAACGCGCACTTCACGACGCTCAAGGGGGCGTACGACACGGAGACGATGGAGGCCACCCTCCGGATCCGCCGCTACGACCCCGACACGGGCAAGGCCCGCTTCGACCAGTTCACGGTGACGGTGCCGGTGACGGCCTCCGTCCTCGACGCGCTCGACGCCATCAAGGACACCCGCGACGGCACCCTCGCGTACCGCAAGTCGTGCCGCATGGCGGTCTGCGGCTCGTGCGGCATGCGCATCGACGGCGGCGCGGCGCTGGCCTGCAAGACGCCGATGAAGAAGTTCGTCGACGCGGGCCACACGATCACGGTCTCGCCGATGGGCAACCTGCCGGTGATCAAGGACCTCGTCGTCGACATGGCGCCGTTCTGGGAGAAGATCCGCGCGGTCAAGCCGTACCTCGACACGAAGGACGAGGAGGCGCCCGAGAAGGAGTGGCGGGTCGACCCCGAGCACGCGGAGATGATCCACAAGGAGTCGCTCTGCATCCTCTGCGGCTGCTGCGTGTCCGAGTGCAACTCGATGGAGTCGGACCCCGACTTCCTCGGCCCGGCGGCGCTCGCCAAGGCGTACCGCTTCGTCGGCGACGCCCGCGACACGGACACGCGCGAGCGTCTGCGCGACCTCAACGGCGCGCACGGCATCTGGGACTGCACGCGCTGCTACTTCTGCAACCAGCGCTGCCCGAAGGGCGTCGACCCGCGCGACGCGATCGCGAAGCTCGGCGCCGAGTCCTTCAAGGAGGGCTTCGTCCGCGACGAGGGTGCCCGCCACGCGAAGGTGTTCGTCGACTCGACGTACAAGGGCGGCTACCTCCGCGAGACCGAGCTCGTGCCGAAGACGATCGGCCCGGTCAACGCGGTCAAGGACATCCCCTTCGCGCTGCAGCTGGCGCGGGCCGGCAAGGTGCCGAACCCGCTCAGCCCGCACAAGGCGAAGGACAACGACGAGGTCAAGCGGCTCTGGAAGCTGCTCGAGCAGGAGGCCAAGGAGGCGGAGCGCCCGCGCGCGCTGCACCCCGACGCCGTCCGGGAAGGCTGATCCCCCCATGCAGGAGCGCTACGCGTACTACCCCGGCTGCCTCGCCAGCCTGTCGCAGAAGGAGCTCGACTCCTCGACCCGCGCGATCGCGCAGAAGCTCGACATCGAGCTGGTCGAGATGCCGAGCGTCACCTGCTGCGGCGCCGGCGACATCCACGAGGCGAAGCCGGACTACTACCTGCACATCTCGGCGCGCATCCTCGGCCAGGCCGAGCAGATGGGCTGCGACACGATCCTCACGATCTGCAACGTCTGCACCCTCAACCTGCGCCAGGCCAACAAGGCCCTGCAGGAGGACGCGGCGCTCCTGAACCGGATCAACGACAACCTCAAGGAGGTCGGCGCGGCCACCTACCAGGGCGGCGTCGACGTGCGCCACCTGCTCTGGGAGGTCTCCGAGGGCAACGGCTACGACGCCTTCAAGAGCATCGCCGTGAAGTCGCTCGAGGGCCTCAAGGTCGCGCCGTTCTACGGCTGCCAGATCCTGCGCCCGTCGAAGATCCTCGGCTTCGAGAACCCCGACCAGCCGCAGTCGCTGGAGCGCCTGATCCAGGCCTGTGGCGCGGAGCCGATCGACTACCCGGCCAAGGTCAAGTGCTGCGGCTTCCCGATCGTCCTCGCCCGCGAGGACGTCGCCCTCGGCGAGCTCGTGCAGCCGCTCGAGCAGGCCGTCGCGGCCGGCGCCGACGTGATCGTCACGCCGTGCCCGCTCTGCCACCTCTCGCTCGACGCCTGGCAGCGCAAGGCCGCCGACTTCTCCGGCCAGCAGCTCGGGATCCCGATCCTGCACCTCGCCCAGCTGCTCGGCGCCGCCGCCGGCATCGAGGAGTCGGAGCTCAAGTTCAAGCGGCACGTCACGCGGCTCAGCCCGGAGGTCAAGGCGAAGCTGCGGATGCCCTCGGTCATCGGCACCGAGGCGTAGTCCGCCGCAGGCCGCCGTCGGGTAGCCTTCGGCGGGTGAGGGGCAATTCCGCGATCACGGGGCGCATCGCCGCCGAGGGCGCGCGCGCCGCGTACGGCTACCTCGCCTCGGGCCGCACGCTGCACGTGCTCGGCCAGTCGCGCGTCAGGCGCGGTGGCATCACGGGCGCGCTGGTCGCGAAGGCGACGCGGCGGCACACGATCGACACGGCGGCCGATCTCGGCGGCCTCACGTTCGCGCAGGTCATCGATCACGCGGGCACGGGCATGCGCACCGGCATCGACTTCGCGATCCAGCAGTTCGCGACGGACGCCGCCGTGCGCGCCGACGTGACGCGGATCGTGCGCGCGGGCGCCGACGAGCGGGCGCTCGAGCGGCAGCTGGTGCGCGACGCGGCGTGGCGCGGTGCCGCCCGCGGGGCCGTCAGCGGCGTGCCGGCGGTGGTGCCGTTCATGGGCACGACCGTCGAGCTCGGAGCCGCCGTGGCCGACTCGATCGCGCTGACCGCGGCAGAGACGCGACTGATCCTCGCGCTCGAGCACCTGCGCGGGCTCGACCTCGCGCATACCGACCGGCGACGCCTCGACGTGCTGGTGATCCTCGCGCTCGCCGCCGGCTCAGCGGAGATCGACGAGCGGGCGCAGGCGATCCGCGTGGCGGGTCGCGAGTTGACCCTCGACATGCTGCGTGACGAGGAGCTGCCGCACGAGACGGTGGTCGCGCTCGGTGCCTCCATCGGCGCCGACATCGTGCGGCGGATCGCGCGTCGGCGCACCGCGGGCTTCATCATGCGGCTGATGCCGGGCGGCGTGTCGATCGCAGCCGCGGCGTGGATCGACTACCGCCTGACCGGAGAGGCCGGACGCCAGGCGATCCGCTACCTCGATCTGGTCCATCCGGTGCGCACCCCGTAGCACTACGGGGGCCCCGTGCGCGTCCGCCTCGTGGGATCGTGGCGGCATGCGCCGCCCGCCGCTCGTCGCGCTCGTCGTCCTCGCCGCCGCCGTCCTCGTGGCGCGGCAGGTGCCGTACCGGTCCGACCCGCCCGTCGATCGCGGCGGATCCGTCGCCGCGGGCCCGGCGCAGGTCGTCGCCGTGCTCGACGGC
>JBMTER010000054.1:0-9631 GCA_049433345.1 Gaiellales bacterium
GCGCCGGGGGCGCCGGCGGCGTCGGAAGGGGGGAAGGGCGGGAGATGGACGAGGGGCGCGGCGGGGGCGGCCGCTGCGGGAGGCGATGGTGCGGCCGCTCGGAGACGACCCCGCGCGCACGATCGCGCGCTACGCCGAGCGCGCCGGCGCCGTCGTCGTCGGCCCGGGGCTCGGGCGTGACGCGCCTGCCGACAGGATCGTGGCGCTGGCGCTCGCCCTCGAGCGCCCGCTCGTCGTCGACGCCGACGCCCTCTGGTGGTGCGCGGATGACCTCGCCTCGCTCGCCGCTCGCACCGCGCCGACCGTGATCACGCCGCACGCCGGTGAGGCGGCGCGGCTGCTCGGGATCGACGCCGAGGCGATCGGGGCCCGGCGGCTCGCGAGCGTCCGCGCGCTGGCCGAGCGGGCGGACGCCGTTGCGCTCCTGAAGGGCGCCGATACGCTCGTGGCCGCACCCGACGGGCGGCTCGGGGTTCGCGCACAGGCCTGCGCCGCGCTCGCCACCGCAGGCTCGGGCGATGTCCTCGCCGGGATCGTCGCGGCCTACCTGGCCCGCGGCGTCGACGGATGGACCGCGGCGATCGCCGGCGCCGCCGAGCACGTCGCGGCCGGGCGGCGGGCGGCGGCCCGCGCGCGGGGCGGGGCTATCATTGCCGGTGACCTGATCGGGTGCCTGCGGGCGCCCGACCGACCCGGGAGCCCCGCGTGATCGACCGCCCCGTCTCCGACGTGATGGACCAGGACACGCCGACCGTGACGGCGGACACCACCACGGGCGACCTCGTGCGCCTGCTGGCCGAGCGCGGCCTCGACGGTGTCGCCGTCCTCGACGCCGACGGCTGCGTGGCCGGGATCGTGACCGGCGCCGACCTCCTCTACCAGGAGGTCGAGGCCGACGAGGACATGCCGTACTACAACGGCCTCGTCGACTGGGCGATGGGCGTCGCGTCGCTCGGCAGCTGGGAGCGGCACGTCGAGAAGGCCTTCGCCGTCACCGTCGCCGACCTGATGACGGCGGAGGTGCACACGGCCACGGTCGACACGACCGTCCACGAGGCCGCCAAGCTTATGGCCCACGAGGACGTCTCGCAGCTGCCCGTCCTGACCGACGACGGGCGCTACGCCGGGATGCTGACCCGCGTCGGCGTGGTGCGGGCACTCGACCGCTTCGAGTTCGGCGGCGGCGCGGGCTGATCGTGCGCGGGCCGCGCAGCCTGGTCGCGATCGACCTGGCGGCCGTCGCCTCGAACGTCCGGCGCCTCGTCGCGGCCGCGGACGGCGCGGAGGTGTGGGCCGTGGTCAAGGCCGACGGCTACGGGCACGGGGCCGTCGACGTCGGCCGGGCCGCGCTCGACGCGGGCGCCGCGCGCCTGTGCGTGGCCACGGTCGGAGAGGCTCGCCTCGTGCGCGCGGCTCTGCCGGGCGCAGCGCTGATCGTGCTGTCGCCACTCGGGCCGGGGGAGGAGGCCGAGGCCGAGGCGATCGGGTGCGCCGCCGTCGTGTCGACCCCCGAGGGATGGGAGCGGGCCCGGACCCGCCACGGCCTCGACGTGCACGTCAAGGTCGACACCGGGATGGGGCGCTGGGGTCTCGCCCCGGACCATGCGCTCGCCGCCGGCCGCGAGCTCGCCGCGGGTCCGCGTCCCGAGCGCCTGCACGGGCTGATGAGCCACCTCGCCACCGCCGACGGCGAGGACCGCGCGTTCGTCGACCGGCAGGCCGCCGCCTTCGCGGACCTCGCGGCCGCGTTCCCGCCGTGCGTCCGGCACCTCGCCAACTCGGCCGCGGCGCTGCGCTACCCCGATCTCGCCTGGGACGCCGTGCGGCCCGGCCTCGCCGTCTACGGCATGGACCCGCTGCACGCCGACGCGTCCGCCTGGGGCCTCGCGCCGGCCCTGCGCTGGACGAGCGCCGTGGCGTCCGTGCGCGCGCTCGGGCCCGGCGACTCGTCGGGCTACGGCCGGCGCCTCGTCGCCGATCGGCCCTGTCGGGTCGCACTCGTCCCGATCGGCTACGCCGACGGCTACCCGCGCGTGCTGAGCGGCCGCGCCGACGCGCTGATCGGCGGCCGCCGCTGTCCGGTGGCCGCGACGGTGTCGATGGACCAGCTCGCCGCGCTCATCCCGGACGACCTCGAGGTGGAGGAGGGCGACGAGGTCGTCCTCGTCGGCGGCCAGGGCGGCGAGCGGATCACCGCCGAGGAGCTCGCCCGTGCGGCCGGCACGATCGCCTACGAGATCACCTGTGGCGTGCGCTCCGCGCCCGCCCGCGCCCAGCGGGAGGTGCGGTGATGGATGCGCGGCTGGAGGCCGCGCGGGCGGAGGTCGCCCGCGTCGTCGACGATCCGGGCGCGTGGCTCGTCGGCGGTGCGGTCCGCGACGCCCTGCTGGATCGGCCGCTGGCGGACTGGGACCTCGTCGTCGAGGGCGATCCGGAGCGGCTCGCCCGCTCGATCGGCCGTGCGCTCGCCGCGCCCGCCTTCCCCCTCTCGGAGCGCCACGGCGCCTGGCGTGTCGTCGATGGCGCGCGCGAGATCGACGTGACGGGGGCCGACGGCGGGATCGAAGCGGACCTCGCGCGCCGCGACCTGACCGTCAACGCGATCGCGCTGCGGATCGGCGACGGCCGCCTCGAGGCCGTGCCGGGCGCGCTCGACGACGTCGCGACGCGGCGCCTGCGCGTCGTCTCGGACACGGCCTTCGCCGACGATCCGCTGCGCCTCCTGCGGCTCGTGCGCCTCCACGCCCAGCTCGGCTTCGAGGTGGAGCCCGAGACGGCGGCGCTGGCGCGACGCGACGCCGCGTTGGCGCCGCGGGTCGCGGGCGAGCGGCAGCGCATGGAGCTGGAGCGGATGCTGCGCGGCCGGGACCCCGTCGACGCGCTCAGGCTGCTGCGCGAGCTCGGCCTGCTGACGGCGGTGCTGCCCGAGGTCGCGGCCCTCGCCGACGTGGAGCAGAGCGCCTACCACCACCTCGACGTGCTCGACCACACCCTGCAGGTCGTCGATGCGGCCCACGACCTGATCGGCCATCCCGGCGCGGCCTTCGGCGCAGCTGCGGAGGCGGTGCGGGCGGCGCTCGCGGAGCCGCTCGACGCCGACGCCGACGTCGCGCTGGCGGTCCTCTGGGCGGCGCTCCTGCACGACGTCGCCAAGCCGTGGACGCGGACCGTGTTCGAGGACGGCCACGTCGGCTTCCCCGGCCACGCCCAGGAGGGTGCCGACGTCGCGGACTCGATCCTCGAACGGCTGCGGGCCTCGACCGCGCTGCGCCGCTGCACGGCGCTCTTGGTGCGCGAGCATCTGCGGCTCGGCTTCCTCGTCTCGGCGGGCGACGTCGACGCGCGGGCCGTCCACCGCTATCGGGTGGCGACCGCGCCGTGGCCGATCGCGAGCGTCGTCGTGTCGTTGGCCGACCGCTGGTCGACGCGGGGGACCCGCGCACGGCAGCGGTGGATCCGCCGGCACCAGGAACTCGCCGCGCAGGTGGCGCTGGCGCTGGCCGAGCCGGTCGCCGAGCCCCTGGTGCGGGGCGACCGGCTCGCCGAGGCGCTCGGCTGCGAGCCGGGACCCGAGATCGGCGAGCTGCTCGCCCGCATCGCCGAGGAGCAGGCGGCGGGTGCGGTCACGACGGAGGACGAGGCGATCGCCTTCGCACGCGCCGCGCGCGAAAGCGGATAGGTACAGTGCCCGGCATGGAGCCCGCCGTGGAGGACGTCTCGCCCGAGGAGGCCGAGGCTCTCATCGCCGCCGGCGCCCTGATCGTCGACGTGCGCGAGCAGGACGAGTGGGATGCGGGGCGGATCGAGGGTGCTCTGCATTTCCCGCTCTCGACCCTGCAGGCGCGCTGGCAGGAACTGCCGGACGCGGAGCGCACCGTCTTCGTGTGCCGCTCGGGTGGCCGCTCGATGATGGCCGCGGAGGCCTTCGCGGCCGCGGGACGCGCGGGCTGCGCCAACCTGATGGGCGGCGCACAGGCATGGGCCGCCGCGGGGCGGCCGTTCAGCGGCCGCGTCGCCTGACGCGGCTCGGGAAGCCGCACCACCGACCGTTGCGGGCCCCGCGGCTAGAATCCGGTGTGCTCGCATCCCGAACGGGCGTCCCGTGCGGGCCGCCACCGACCCCGAGATCGCCGCCGGATGCCCTCCTCCCGCACCCGTACCGCCCGCCGGATCGTCCCGGTCTTCCTGATCCTGCTCGCCGTCGCCCTGATCACCCTGTCGGTCAGGGCCGAGAGCGGGGTCGGTGATGGAGCCGCACGCGCGGCGGACGCCCAGGTCGCGGTGCAGGAGACCGCGCGTCGGGCGACGCAGCCCGTGCGCGATCTGATCGGCTGGTTCGGCGAGCTGCGCACGGCACGGGCCGACGGCCAGCGCCTCGCCGCCGAGAACGCGCTCCTGCGCGCGGACCTGGCGCGCCTGCAGGCGCAGGATCAGGATGTCGAGGAACTGCGGGGCCTGCTCGGCTACGTGCGCTCGCCGGACTTCCCGCGCATCGAGGATTACGCGCCTCGGGCGGCGCGGGTGGTGGCGCGCTCGCCGTCGTTGACCTCCAGCACGGTCGTCGTGGACGCGGGAGAGGCCGCGGGCGTGCGGGTCGGCGACCCCGTCCTCGCCGGCGTCGCCGAGGCCGCCGGCGTCGGCGGCGCGGCGCTGGTCGGTCGCATCCAGACCGTCACGGACGGCACCGCGACGGTGGCGCTGCTGTCGAACGCGTCCGTGGCGGTCGGCGCGGCCGTCGCCGGCCGGCGCGGCGCCGACGGCATCCTGCAGCCGAGCGCCGCGGATCCGAGCGTTCTGGTGCTCGGCTTCGTGCGGCGCGCGAGCGTCGTGCGCACGGGTGACCGTGTGGTCACCAGCGGCTTCATCGACCCCGCCTCCGGCCTGGCGTCCGCGTATCCGCGCGGCCTGCCGATCGGGGTCGTATCCGAGGCGCGCCAGTCCGACACCGATACCTACAAGAACGTCCTCGTCGTGCCCTGGGTCGAGCTCGGATCGTTCGCGAACGTCGTCGTGCTGACCCGCGCGGGGGGTGGGGCGTGAGCGCGCCCGACGCGACGGACGACACGCTCGCCGAGCTGGAGGCGCAGTTCGCCGAGGCCGAGCCCGCGGAGCGCGGCCGGGCGACGCGGGTCGTGCCGCCGCTCGTCGCCGCGCTGGCCCTGCTCCTGGCCGTCTACCTGCAGATCGCGCTCGCGATCGACGGCCGCGTCCTCGGCGCCGTCGCCGACCTGTCCGTGATCGTCCTGTCCGCGATCGCGGTGCGCTGGGGACCCGCCTGGGGCGCCACGGCGGGCTTCGCCGGCGGTCTCGCCTTCGACGTGGCGCTGCAGCTGCCGCTGGGGTCGTCGTCGCTGGTCCTTACCCCGATCGGCTGGGCCGTCGGCGCGTTCGCCCGCTCGCGACGGCGCGTCTCGATCGGGATGGCGGTCGTCGTGGTCGGCGTCGCCGCGCTCGCGCACGCGATCGGGGACTCCCTCGTCGAGGCGGCGATCGCGGGACAGCCCGTCGCGTGGGGCGCGCTCGCGGTCGCCGCGCTGGCCGCCGCGATGTTCACCGTCCTCGTCGCGATCGCGATCCTGCCGCTGCTGCGCCGCGTCCTCGGAGTGTCGGAGCGGAGCGTCCTGTGAGCGCGCCCGTCGTCGAGCCGACACGCGAGCACGAGCCGCCGCCCCCACCGCCGCGCGGCCCGGCCGACGGCTTCGACCGCGCCCGCGTCGCGCGTCGGATGGCGATCCTCGGCGCCGTCGCGATCGGGCTGGTCGCGATCCTCGTGCTGCGGCTGTGGTCGCTGCAGGTGCTCGACGTCCAGCGCTACCGCGCCGAGGCCGTCTCGAACGGCCTGCGCTCGATCGACGTGCCGGCGCCGCGCGGTCAGATCCTCGACGTGCAGGGCAAGATCCTCGTCGGCAGCCGCCCGGCGAACGACGTCGCGATCGACCCGACCCGCTTCCCGGACCTGCTCGCGGCCTGCGGCCGTGACGTGGCCGGGCCGCCGGACCTGCGCGACGACGACCAGCGCGCCCTGCGCATCGCCGACGCCGTCGAGGCGGCGAACGCCCTGCCGGCCGCGCGCCGCCGGGCGCGGCTCGTCGCGATCGACCGGCAGCTCGGCGGCGGCTCGGAGGTGCGGGCATGGAGCGGCTGCGCGTCCGCCTACCCGCAGCTCGGGGAGCTCGCACGCGTCGCGGGCGTGACGGTCGCCTCGATGGAGGACGCGATCCACGAGGCCGCCGTGAAGGCGCCGTTCGACTCGATCGTGATCGCCCGGGACGTCGACCGCTCCGTCCTGTTCTTCCTCAAGGAGCGCGCAGCGGTGTACCCCGGGGTGCGCATCGTCGAGGGTGCGGCCCGTGACTACCGCGCGCTGCTCGGAGCGGATGGCGTGCGCCGGCCGATGGCGCCGCACCTGTGGGGCGAGCTGGCCGAGGTCTCCTACGAGCAGCTGCAGGACCAGGTCACATACCGCGATGCCGAGCCGGGAGACGTGGTCGGGCAGCGTGGCGTCGAACGCGCCTTCGACCGCTACCTGCGCGGGACGAACGGCTCGCTGCAGCGGCGCGTGAACGCCTTCGGCGATTCCGTCGGTCCGATCGTGCGCTCGCAGGCCGCCAAGCCCGGCGACAACGTGCGCCTGACGATCGACGTCGGCGTCCAGGCCGCCGCCGAGGCGGCGCTGCGCGACGCGATCGCGTACGCCCAGACCCATGGCCACCCGGCGGCGGACTCCGGGGCGATCGTGGCGATGGATCCGCGCACGGGCGCGATCCGGGCGATCGCCTCGTACCCGGGCTTCGATCCCGCGCGCCTGGCCGGACCCGATGGGCAGCGGTACTGGCGCCGCCTCGCCGCGGACGCCAAGGGCTCGCCGCTCCTCGATCGGGCCATGACCGGCCTCTATCCGGCGGGGTCGACGTGGAAGCCGGTCACGGCGATCGCCGCCGTTCAGGCCCGGCAGGCCCAGCCGAACGCCGTCATCCAGTGCTCGCCGTACGCGGAGATCGACGGGCAGCGCTACCGCAACTTCGAGTCCGACGTCAACGAGCCGATGGACCTCGTGACGGCGATGCTGACGTCGTGCGACACGTACTTCTACGAACTCGGCAGGCGGCTCTACGACGCGACGCCGCGGAACGGGCGCTTCGAACCGCAGCCGTTGTGGGCGAAGCGTCTCGGGATGGGCGCGCCGACGGGCATCGACATCGGCGGCGACGCCGGGGGGAGGGTGCCCGACGCGGCCTACAAGCGGCGGCGCTTCGGCGACGATCGCATCCAGAACCGCTGGACCTCGGGCGACGCGGTGCTGCAGTCGATCGGCCAGGGCGACGTCGAGGTGACACCGCTGCAGATCGCGCGGCTGTACGCCCTGATCGCCAACGGCGGCACCCTCGTGACGCCGTACGTCGGGGCCAGCGTGGTCGGGCAGGATGGCACCGTGCGCGAGACGTTCGAGGCGGCGCCCGGCGAGCGCGTGCCGGTCGACCCGTACGTCCTCGCGGCGATCAAGCGGGGGCTCGAGGGGGCCGTGCAGGACCCGGACGGGACCGCGAGCGCCGCCTTCTCCGGCTTCTCGGTCCCGGTGGCGGGCAAGACCGGCACGGCGGAGAAGCTCGGCAAGCGCGACTACGCGTGGTTCGCCGGCTACGCCCCGGCCTCCGACCCGGAGCTCGTCGTCGTCTGCGTGATCGAGCAGGGCGGCTTCGGCGGCGAGACGGCGGCGCCCGCCGTCCGCCAGGTGATGGCGCGCGCCTTCGGCGTCGAGGAGCCGACGATCGCCCAGGTGATGGAGGCCGAGAAGGCCGGCGTCTACGACGGGCCGACGCTCGGACGGGATCCGGCGCGCGAGGTGCAGGGGGACGAGGGATGATCAGCCGCGACCTGCTGCGCCGCGTGGACTGGCTGCTCGTCGCGGCCGTGCTCCTCCTGCTCGCGCTCGGCGAGCGCGCGGTGCGCGCCGTCACCGTCTCGGACTTCCTCGGCGACCCGGGCTACTTCGTGCGGCGCCACATCGTCTACATCGCGCTCGGCCTGATCCTCGCCACGGTCGTCGTCGCGATCGATCCGCGCATCTACCGACGCCTCTTCTGGTTCATCTACGGCGGTACGATCGGCCTCCTGATCGTCGTACTCGGCTTCGCGGCAGCCCGCGGCGTGCAGGCCTGGATCCCGCTGCCGTTCTTCACGCTGCAGCCGTCCGAGATCGGTAAGGTCGCGATGATCGTGTGCGTCGCGGCGATCCTCGCCGACTGCGTGCGGCGCGGCATCCGCGGCTGGCCGATGGTGCTGCGCGTCGCGCTGGTGCTGCTGCCCCCGTTCGCGCTCGTGTTCATCCAGCCCGACCTCGGCACCGCGATCATCTACATCGCGATCGGCCTCACCCTGCTCGTCGTGGCGGGTCTGCCGGGGCGCATCGTGGCGGTGCTCGTCGCAGCCGGCGGCGGCGCCGTCGTGATCGTGCTCGGCATCCTGCCGTCGATCGGGCTTCCCCTCCTGCGCCCGTACCAGACGGAGCGCATCGTCGCCTTCCTCGACCCCGGCGGCGACAGCCCGGCCGTCTACCAGGCCCAGCAGGCGCGGATCGCGATCGGCTCGGGCGGGCTGACGGGGCGCGGCGAGGGCATCAGCCAGACCGCCGGCTCGTTCCTGCCGGAGCACCACACCGACTTCGTGTTCGCCGTCGTCGCGGAGGATCGCGGCTTCGCCGGCGCCGGCATCGCGCTGCTCCTGTACCTGGTGGTGCTGTGGCGGATCGGGCGGATCGTGCCCCGCGCCCGCTCCCTGGAGGAGTCGTTCATCGCGGCGGGCGTCTTCGGGATGCTGCTGACGCAGGTCGCGATCAACGTGGGGATGGTGCTCGGGATCGCGCCCACCACGGGCATCCCGCTGCCCTTCATGACATACGGCGGCTCGAACACGATCACCAACCTGGTGGCCGTCGGCCTGGCGCTCGCCGTCGGCGCGCGGGCCCTGACCCGGGACGCCCTCGATCCCGTCTGGACGGGACGGCGCGGCGAGGGGCGCGGCGACCCTGGCGGCGTCCCGCCCGAACCCCCCCGCGCCTCCGTCGCCGCCCCCTCCCCCTCCCCCTCCGCCGCCGCCGACGATGGACGAACGCCCGTCGATGCCGTTGATGATCTCCACCGGCAGGGTCTGCTGCCTGTACACGACGTTGTTGTCCAGCAGGAACTTTCGCATCGCCAAGCCGAGCTGATCGCGCGCGTTGCCCGCGCGAGACGGCGGTAAGCCGTTGAACGTGTACTCGTAGTAGAGGGTGATCTTGATCTTGAGCGGATCGTGCGCGTGAGAGTAGATGCGCGGGGTGATCTCGTGGAAGTCCTCGGCGTGGTCCATCGCCCACTTGTGGAAGTAGAGGGGCATCGCCTCCAGGACGTGCGCCGGCGTCGCTATGTCGACGACCCACGTTTGCTCGTCGGTGAACTTCTTCATCCGCGTCAGGTTCGTCAGCGGTTTGCTGCTCATCGACATGTTGGGGTAGTAGATCACCTGACCGTTCCACTTGACCGTCTCCGTGGTGAGGATCCCGATGTTGCGAATCGCGTGCCGCTCCCCTTCGATCAGCACGTTGTCGCCGACGTCGAACGGGTGAATGACAAAGATGAAGATGACCGACTCG
>JBMTER010000055.1:0-9595 GCA_049433345.1 Gaiellales bacterium
CTACGAGATGCGTGCGCGCGGCGAAGAGCTCGTAGCCGTCGGCGGTCAGCTCGACGCCGAGGTCGTGCGAGAGGTCGGCGGGGCCGAGCAGCAGCGTGCGCAGGCGCGGAGTCGCGGCGGCCACGTCGGCGGCGGCCAGCACGCCCCGGGCGGTCTCGGCGATCGCGATCAGGCGGATCGCACCGGCCTCGACGCCGTGCTCGGCCTCGAGCTGGTCGAGGCGGGCGGCGACGTGACGCACCTCGTCGGCCGACTCCACCATCGGCACGAGGATGCCGCTCAGCCGGGGCAGGCTGGGGCCGAGCGCGGTCAGGTCGTCGTCGCAGAACTCGGTGGCGACGCCGTTGACGCGGACGTGCACGTTGGCGCCCTCGACCGACGCGTGGGCGAGGGTGTCGGCCACCACGGCGCGGGCGTTGGCCTTCTCGGCCTTCGCGACGGCGTCCTCGAGGTCGAGGCAGACCGCCGACGCGCCGATCGCGATCGCCTTCAGCGAGCGCTCCGGGTCGTTGGCGGAGGCGAACATCAGCGTGCGGATCGGTGCGCTCACGAAACCAACCTCTCGTCGGCGAAGGATTGTGTGGAAGTATGCCGGTGATGGCGTTGACGGGCGCAGCGGCGGCGGACGGCAGGCGCGGCGCGGCCGCCGCCGTCGCGGTCTCCGGCGGCGCCCTCATGATGGGGGCCTTCGCGACGCTCTCGGTGGCGCCGATCGGCCCGCTCGTCCGCGCCGACCTCGACATGAGCCTGGCCGCGTTCGGGCTGATCACGACCGCCATCTTCGGCGGCGCGGCCGTCGCCAGCGGCCCGTCGGGGCACCTGACCGACCGCTTCGGCGCCGTGCGCCTGCTCGCGTTCGCGATGCTCGCGGTGGCGCTGTTCGAGGCCGTCGCCGCCGCCTCGCCCGTCGTCTGGCTGTTCTTCGCGGCGATGTTCGCGGTCGGCCTCGCCTACGGCGGCATCACGCCGCCGACCAACGTGATCGTGCGCGGCGCCGCCGACGGCTCGAACCAGGGCCTGCTGATGAGCGCCAAGCAGATCGGCGTGACCCTCGGCGGCCTCGTCGCGGGCCTGACCCTGCCGGCGCTCGCCGAGGCCGTCGGCTGGCGGGGATCGCTGCTCGCGCCCGTCGTCGGCGCCCTCGCGATCGCCGTCCTCGTGGTCTGGCTGCGCGAGGGCCTCACGCGCCAGACGCGCCTCCCCGCCTCGCGCTCGCACGTCGCGGAGCGCATCCCGATCCGCCTCGGCTGGCGCCTCGGCGTCGGCGGCTTCGGCTTCCTGATGGCCGGGGTGCAGCAGGGGTTCGTGGCCTACCTGACCCTGTTTCTGACCGACCGGCACGGCTACGCGCTGGGCGTGGCCGGCCTCTCGTTCGCGGTGATGATGGTCGGCGGCACCGCCGGGCGCCTCGGCTGGGCCGTCGTGTCCGATCGCTTCTTCCCGCGCAATCGCTGGACGGGCCTGCTCCTGACGGCCCTGATCGCCGCCATCGGCCTCGTCGGCGTGGCGCTGCTGCCGACCGGCCCGTGGCTGTGGGGCGTGCTGGTCCTGGTCGGCCTCACCTCGATCGGCTGGAACGGCGTCTTCCTCGCCCTCGTCGCCGGGGCGGTGCCGTCGACCCACGTCGGGCGGCTGTCGGGGTGGGCGCTGCGTTGCGTGTTCAGCGGCGTCGTCGTCGTGCCGCCCCTGTTCGGCCTGCTCGCCGACCGCTGGGGCTGGGACGCCGCGTGGCTGTTCGCCGCCGCGATCACGCTGATCGCAGGGGCGGGGATGTTCCTCGGCGCCCGCGGCGGAGTAAACCCACGCACGGCGTAGGGTTTGACCCGGCCGGGGCGCCGGACGATACTTCCCCTCGATCCCGTTTCGGAGCACTGAGGAGAGAGACCATGCGCGCAGCCCGCTTCCACGAGTACGGTGGCATCGACAAGATCGTCGTCGACGAACTGCCGGAGCCCGAGCCCCAGCCCCACGAGGTCAAGATCAAGGTCGGCGCGTGCGCGCTCAACCACCTCGACGTCGACTTCCGCGAGGGCATCTCGCGCTTCCCCGTCGAGCCGCCCGTGATCTTCGGCCTCGAGCTGGCCGGCGAGATCGTCGAGGTCGGCTCCGGCGTCTCCGACGCCTGGAAGCCCGGCGACCGCGTCGCGCCCTACCTGATGGGCATCGACCTCAACAACATCTACGCGCGCACCGGCCGCGAGAACCTCGCCGCGATCGACTTCATCGGCGTCACCCGCCCCGGCGGCTACGCCGAGTACTGCTGCGTCCCGGAGAGCCACCTCGTGCGCATCCCCGACGGCATGTCGTTCGTCGATGCCGCCGCCGTCCAGATCGCGTTCGGCACGGCCTTCCACATGCTGTTCACCCGCGGCCGCCTGGCGATCGGCGAGACCGTCCTGATCAACTCGGTCGGCTCCGGCATCGGCTCGGCCGCCGTGCAGCTCGCCGCGATGGCGGGCGCGCGCATCATCGGCACCTCCTCGGGCGACGACAAGCTCGAGGCGGCGGCGAAGATGGGCATGCACCACGGCATCAACTACACCAAGCAGGACATCGTCGAGGAGGTCATGCGCATCACCGATGGCGCGGGCGCCCACCTCACGTACGAGCACGTCGGCGGCGACCTCTTCGCCGCGGGCCTCAACTCGCTCGGCAAGGACGGCCGCCTCGTCACCTGCGGCGGCCACTCCGGCGAGGTCGTGCCGCTCGACATCATCCCGCTGTTCCGGATGCAGTGGCAGATCATCGGCTCGTTCACGTACACCAAGGGCGAGTACGAGACCGTCATGCAGATGTGCCACGACGGCCGCCTCAAGCCGCTCGTCGACACCGAGGTCCCGCTCGACGACATCCGCTCGGCCTTCGAGCGCATGGAGAGCCGCGGCCACTTCGGCAAGATCGTGGTCGTTCCGTGATCGCACGGGACCTCGCCGAGTGGGTTCTCGGGCTGCGCTACGAGGACATCGACGCGGACACGGAGGCCTACTGCCGGGAGCTGGTCCTCGACCACCTCGGCACGGCCGCCCGCGGCGGCGTCATGGAGAACATGCCCAGCGTCGATCGGGCGCTGGCCGCGATGGGCGCGGGGGAGGGCGCGACCCTGACCGCGGTCGTCGGCAAGGCGCCGATGCGGCCCGAGTGGGCGCTCTTCTCCAACTCGATCGCCGCGCACTCCGTCGAGCTCGACGACACGCACTCCGCGTCGTCGCTGCACCCTGCGGTGGTCGTGATCCCGGGGGCCATGGCGGCCGCCGAGGTCGAGGGCGCGTCCGGCCGCGAGCTGATCGCGGCGATCGTGGCGGGCTACGAGGTCGCGTGCCGGCTCGGCCGCGCCCTCACCGCCAAGGAGGTCTACGCCAAGGGCTTCCACCCGACGGCGATCGTGGGCCCGTTCTCGACGGCGGCCGCGGTCGGCAGGCTGATCGGCCTCGACGCCGACCAGCTCGCCCACGCGTTCGGCATCGCCGCCTCGCAGGCCGCGGGCCGGACGGAGTTCCTGGCCGAGGGCGCCTGGACGAAGCGCCTGCACCCCGGCTGGTCGAGCCACGCGGGCTACGTCGCCGCGCGCCTCGCCCAGCACGGCTTCACCGGCCCGTCGCAGCCCTTCGACGGCCGCGACGGCCTCCTGCGGGGCTACGGCTCCGAGGACAACCTGGCCCGCCTCACGCAGGGCCTCGGCCAGCCGTTCGAGCTCGCGATCACGAGCGTCAAGCCGCACGCCTGCTGCCGCTACAACCAGGGTCCGATCGACCTCGCGATCCAGCTGCGCACGGAGCACGGCATCGGCCCGGACGACGTCGCGTCGATCGAGGTCGGCGTGGTGTCGGCGGCGATCGGCATCGTCGTCGAGCCCCGCGACCGCAAGGTGCGCCCGACGAACGACGTCGACGCGCAGTTCTCGCTGCCGTACGCCGTCGGCCTCGGCATCGCCAAGGGCCAGGCGTCACTCGACGAGTACGCCGCCGAGGCCCTCGGCGACGCGGCGGTCCTCGCCGTCGCCGAGCGGACGCACGCGGTCGTGCGGCCCGAGCACGACGCGCGCTTCCCCGACCTGTGGCCGTGCGACATGACGATCACGACCACGGACGGGCGCACGCTGACCGCCTCGCTCGAGCACGCCAAGGGCGACCCCGAGAACCGGCTCGGCTACGACGGCATGTGCGCGAAGTTCCGGTCGCTGGGCTGCGCGGTCTTCGACGACGCGCAGATGGACGCGATCATCGCGGCGGTCGACGACCTCGCCGACGGCGGCATCGCGCCACTCGCGGCCGCGATCACCCGCCGTTAGGCGCAGGGGCGGCGGGCCCCCGCCCCCCCCGGGCCCGGCTAGTCGTAGCGCTCCACGGTGGGCCGGCCGTCTGGCGCCTCCCACGGCGCCCGGCTGGCCCAGAACAGGTGCTGCTCGAAGGGGATGTCCGACGCGTCGTCGAGCGAGCCCGCGGTCATGTACATGAGCGCGTCGCCGTCGATCCGGAACAGGAGGTACGAGCCGCAGGTCGCGCAGAAGCCGCGCTCGCCCGCGGTCTCGCTGGTCGGGCCGGGGAACCAGCGCAGCGTCTCGTCGCGCAGCAGCGCGAAGCCCGCCGCCGCGCAGGCCGAGTGGGCGGGCGCTCCGCCCGACGTGCGCCGGCACTCCGCGCAGTGGCAGATCGTGATCGGGCGCAGGGGCTCGGCGGCGCGGTAGCGGACCGCCCCGCACAGGCAGCCGCCCTCCCGGTGCGTGGCCTCGACCATGGCCGGACGGTAGCCGGCGCGGGGGACGGAGCCCCGGAAACGCGAAGGGCCCCCGTCCCGCCGGGCGGCGGAACGGGGGCCCGGTATCGCGCGATCAGTCGCCGCTGGCGGCGGCGGGCGTCATCGACGGGGTGTCGACGCCGCTCCCGTCCTCCTCGACGGCGCGCGTCTTCTTGCGCCCCGTGACCCCGCTGACCACCAGGAACAGCGCGATCAGGAGGAAGGACAGGAGGATCGTCACCACGCCGAGCGAGTACACGTACGGGCGCAGCACCGACGCCGTGGTGATGATGTAGAGCTGCAGCGGCAGCGTGTTGATGGTGCCCGAGACGAGGAACGTGCGCTCGAACTCGTTGAGGGCCAGCGTGAAGCCGAACAGCCCCGCCCCGAACACGCCCGTCCAGATCAGCGGCAGCGTGACCTCGCGGAAGGTCGTCAGGTTGGACGCTCCGAGGTCGCGGGCCGCCTCCTCCGCGCGGGAGTCGTAGCGGTTGAAGATCGACATCATCACCAGGAAGCCGAACGGCAGCGCCCAGACGGCCTGGACGCCGATGATCGGCACGTAGCCCAGCGCACCCTCGCCCTTCTGGATCCCGACGTAGTAGAGCAGGAACGACAGGCCGAGCGAGAGCAGCAGGCCCGGCGTCATCAGGCTCAGGAGGATCGCGTAGAAGAGCGCCCCGCTGCCCCGGAACTGGCGCCGGAACGCCATGCCCAGGGTGAGCGACAGGACCGCGGTGATCGCGGCGACGATCAACGACAGCCAGAGCGACTTCCCGATGCCCTCGCGGACCGCGACCATCACGCTCATGGACGAGTTCAGCTCGGAGTACCAGTGGAGCGAGAAGAGCTCCTTCGCCGGCAGGGTCATGCTGCCCGTGGTGCCCTGCAGGGAGAGGACCGCCATCGCGAGCATCGGCCCGTACATGAAGATCACGAACAGCACGAAGTAGACCGTCAGGACCGGCTTCGACCGCTGGATCGGCAGCAGCACCATCGCGGCGAACGGGATCACGAGGATCGCGATGCCGATGATGTACCAGAGCCACGTCATCACACGACCTCCCGGATGCGGGAGAAGCGCAAGAGGATCGCGACCCCGATCGTCATCACCGCGACGAGGATCGTCGCCCCGGCCGCCGCGGTGGGCAGGTCGGGCAGCTTGTAGTAGTCGTACACCAGGGTGCCGACCGACTGGATCGTGCCGCCGCCGATCAGACGCACCGTCGCGAACTCGCCCATCACGAGGACGAACACGAAGATGCAGCCGATCAGGACGCCGGGCAGGCTCAGCGGCAGGATCACCTCCCGGAAGACCTTGGCCGGTGTGGCGCCGAGGTCGCGGGCGGCTTCGATCGCCGAGTTGTCCAGCGTGGCGAGCTGGAAGAAGATCGGCGTCACCATGAACAGCACGTACAGCTGGAGGAGGGCCAGGATGATCGCGAAGTTCGAGTAGAGCAGGGCGTCGATCGGCTCGCCGCGGACGCCGAGCACCTCCACCAGGAAGTAGTTGATGATGCCCTGGCGCCCGAGCACCGGCAGCCAGGCCACGATGCGCACCACGTACGCGACCCAGAACGGGGCGAGCACGAAGACGAACAGCGCGATCTGGTAGCGGATCGACTTGACGCCGCGGGCCAGGAAGTACGCGATCGGATAGCCGATCAGGATGCACAGCGCGGTCACGAGGAGCGCGCGGATGATGGTGTCCTTGAGGGTGTTCAGGTAGACCGGCGTGTCGAACAGCTTCGCGTACCCGTCGAACGTGAACGCGAAGGGCTCGAAGCCGACCGGCGTCTTCTCCCAGAGGGAGACGAGCACGATCATGACCAGCGGCGCGATCAGGAAGAGGAGCAGCCAGATCGTGCCGGGGGCCACCCACGCGAGGGTGACGAGCGGGGAGCGGCTGGGCCCGGTGGTCGCGTGCACGGCGACGGCGCCGCCGCCGGTCAGCGACTCCGCCTCGGCGACCTCCCGCTTGGCCTCCTCGAGCGCCGCGTGCTTGGCGTCGTCACTGCTCAAGGAGATGACCGTCCTCGATCGCCCAGCTGGCGGTGACGTCCTTGCCCTCGTAGGCGCGGATCTCGGTGTAGCGCTCCTCGGGAACCTTCGCCATGAACGGCATGCCTGCGAGGTCGAGGTGCAGCTTGACCGAGTCGCCGAGGTACTCGGCGAAGTCGAGCCGCACCTTGACGCCGTTGACGTCCGGCACCGCGTCGGTCGAGATCCGGACCGCGTTCGCGCGGATCGCCATGGAGGCCGGCGCGCCGGTCTGGCCGGAGCCCGCCACCTCGACCTTGCCGTGCGGGGTGTCGATCACCACGTTGCCGCCGTTCGTGCCGGTGGCGGTGCCGTGGAAGACGTTGTTGTCGCCCATGAACTTGGCGACGAACTCGTTGCGGGGGTGGCGCGCCAGCTCCTCGGGGGTGCCGACCTGCTGGATGACCGCGTCGCCCATCACGACGATGCGGTCGGCCATCGACAGCGCCTCCTCCTGGTTGTGCGTCACGTGGATGAACGTGATGCCCAGCTCGCGCTGCAGCGCGCGCAGCTCGACGCGCATCTTCATCTGCAGCAGGCGGTCGAGGTCGCCGAGCGGCTCGTCGAGCAGGATCGCCTTCGGGCGCGTGACGAGCACGCGGGCGAGGGCGACGCGCTGCTGCTGGCCGCCGGACAGCTCGCGCGGCTTGCGGTCGACCATCTTCGTCAGGCCGACGAGGTCGATCGCGGCCTTGGCCTGCGCCTCGCGCTCGGCCTTGTCGACGCCCTGCATCTTGAGGCCGAAGGCCACGTTCTGCAGGACGGACTTGTGCGGGAAGAGGGCGTAGTGCTGGAACACCGTGGTGATCGGGCGCTGGGCCGGCGCCACGCCGTTCATCAGCTCGCCGTCGATCGTGATCGTGCCGCTCGACGGATCGTCGTGGCCGCCGATCATGCGCAGGGTGGTCGTCTTGCCGCAGCCCGAGGGGCCGAGGAAGACGACGTATTCGCCGTTCTGCACGTGGAGGTTGACGTCGGACACGGCTGTGATGTCGCCCGGGAAGACCCGGAAGACGTCCTTCAGCACAAGACCGGATTGCTCGTCGGACACCCTGGTTACCGTCTTTCAGCTCGGAGAGAGAGATGGAGGGGCGGCCGAAGCCGCCCCTCCGTTGTCGTTCTCGACAGGTGAACGCCTAGGCGCTCTTGAACTCCTGCCACTTCTGGGTGAGGTAGTCGGCCTCGTCCATGCGGGAGTTCCACACGGCGAAGTTGCCGCAGCGGTCCTCGTAGGAGCCGCCGTCGCGGACCTCGCCCTCCGTGATCGTCGGCTGGCCGAACGGATCGTTGAGGGTGGTGGTGGCGGCGGCGCCGTCCAGGTAGTAGCCCTGGTAGGCCTCGCCGTCCGGGAACGCGCCCAGCCCCTCGTAGGAGGAGTTGATGACGGCGTTGTAGTAGCCCTGGGCGGCCATGATGCCGGCCGGCTCGGGCGTGTTCCACCAGTTCAGGTACGCCATCGCGGCGGCCTGCTTGGACGGGTCGTCGGCGACGTGCGAGAAGACCGAGTTGCCGCCGCCCCAGCCGCGGTAGCCCTCCGTCGGCGCGGCGTAGCGCACCGGGAAGTCCTGCGCCTGGAGCAGGGAGACCGCCGGCGACCACATGGACTCGACGAGGACCTCGCCGGAGCTCATGAAGTTGACCGACTCGTCGAAGGTGGCCCAGAACCCGCGGAACCAGCCCTCCTTCTTCTTGGAGATCAGGAACGACATGATCTCGTCGATCTCCTCCTTCGTCATGTTGCCCTTGTCGACGAAGGTCATGACGCCCGCGGCCTCGGCGGCCATCGCCGCGTCCATGAGGCCGATCTCCGGGTCGTCGATGAGGGCGACCTTGCCCTTGACCGCGGGGTCGAACATGATGCCCCACGAGGCCTGCTCGCCCAGCTCCTTCTCGTTGTAGCCGAAGGAGTCGGAGTTGTGGTTGCCCGGGACCATGGTGATCATGTCCGTCTTGTTGCCCTCGCCCGCGAGCTCGGTGTTCGAGTTCGCGAAGAGCTTGCGGAACGGCGCGTCACCCTGGCCGGGGTTGTTGCCCTCGACGAGCGCGCCGTCGCTGATCAGCGGCGAGATCTCCGAGAAGCGGGTCATCGCCGAGGTCGGGATGGCCTGCAGGTTGCCGGACGGCCAGATCTGGTCGAGCTGGTGGTAGTAGCCCGACATGATGTCGAACGAGTCCGGCTGGGTCAGCGCGAGCTGCGTGACCTCAGGCGTCGACTTGACGGTGAACTCGAGCGTGACGCCCGGGGTCGCCGCCTCGAAGGCAGCCTTGATCGGGTCGATCAGGTCGACGCCGAGGCCGACGACGCGGAGCGTGCCCTGGTAGGGCTCGACCTCGGCGGCGGCGGTGTCAGCGGCGGCGGCCGTGTCGGCGCCCGCGCTCGAGCTGGAGCCCGAGTCGTCGGAGCCGCCGCACGCGGCCAGCGCGCCCATGGCGGTGAGGCCGACGGCGCCGAGGCCCGCGTTCCTCACGAACTGGCGACGATTCATGCGGCGCATGTCGTCGGATTCCGAACTGCTCATCCGTTCCCCCTAATGGTCTCGTGCGATCCGGCCGGATCGCATGGTCTCCTCTGCCGGCGCCCCGCGGCCGCGGAAGCCACCGGTGAACAGAGGTTATAGGCGGGAGCGGACGGCGTGTCAAACCGGTGTGCCGGCTTATACCGCGATATGGCAGAGGTATCCCGCCGTCAGGAATACGACGGTATACACCGAGGTCGTCGGTGCGGACCAGCCGCGAGCGGTCGCGTGCCCCTCCGCGGCTCGCGCCGCGGTACGGTTTCGGCATGGCAACCCTCGTCATCCGCGGCGCCCGCATGGGCGAC
>JBMTER010000056.1:0-9571 GCA_049433345.1 Gaiellales bacterium
GCGCGCGTTTGCGCGGCGAGCTGGTTGAGCAGGCAGATGGCCGCGCCCCGTACCTCGTCGTCCGGAAGCGACGGCCCCTGACCCGTCGCGTGCTCGCGCAGGAGGCGGCGGTTGAAGGCGGCCGCGGCCTCGACCGCGACCTCGCGGGTCCTGCGCGCTCCGACACCGCGCGTCAGGCCGTAGACGCCGTCGCCGCGGGCGGCGACGCGCTCCGCGAAGGCGCGATTCGCCGCCATCCGCTCGACGACGCCGGGCCCCAGCACGACGGTGCCCGGATCGCGCACAGCCGCCACCAGCGTGTCGAGCCGCAGGTCACTGCCGGATACGACGAGATCAGCCACGCAGGGGAAGGGTACGCAACCCGAGGTCGCCTACCCTCCCCGTGTGGCGGCGCCCACGGTGACCCTCGAGGAATGCTCGAAGCGCTTCGGCGAGCGCCTCGCCCTGCGCAAGGCCACGCTGGCGGTCGAGCCCGGCGAGACCGTCGTGCTGCTCGGGCCGAATGGCGCGGGCAAGTCGACGCTCCTGCGCCTCGCCGCGGGCCTGCTCCGACCCACCGCTGGCCGGGCGCTGATCGACGGAACGCCCGCGGTCGACGCCCCCCGCGCGCTGCGCGGCAGGATGGCCTACGCGGGGCACGCGAGCCAGCTCTACCGCGGGCTGACGGCTCGGGAGAACCTCTCCCTGCACGCGCGCCTGCAGGGCCGCCCCCTCGACGTCGACCGGCTGCTCGCCGACGTCGGGCTCGCGGACCGCGCCGACGAGCGCATCGACGGCTTCTCCCGCGGCATGCTGCAGCGCCTCGCCCTCGCCCGCGCCACGGGCCACGAGCCGGACCTGCTGCTGCTCGACGAGCCGGCCAGCGGCCTCGACGCGGACGGCCGAGCCCTGCTCGACGACACCCTGGCCGACGGACGCGGCCGCCGCACGCAGCTGGTGGCGAGCCACGACGCGGACCTGCCGGCGCGGCTCGGGGCTGGGGGGCGGACGAAGACTGGGAGACGACGCGCGGGTCGGGGCGCGCGCGATCCGCCTCGACGCGGGACGGATCGCGTGATCGGCCCCGCGCTCGCCCTGGCGCGCGTCAAGCTGGTGCTCGAGCTGCGACGACGCGAGGTCGTCTTCGCGATGCTGCTGTTCGTCGCGGCGACGATCGTGATCGTGCACTTCGCGCTGCGAGCCGACGAGGGCGCCGGCGAGCGCGCCGCCGCGGGCATGCTGTGGGCGGCGATCGTCTTCACCGCCGTCCTCGGCCTCCTGCGCTCGTTCGCCGCCGAGGCGGAGGCGGGGGCGCTCGACGCCCTGCTGCTCGCCCCGATCGATCGCGCGGCGATCTGGCTCGGCACGGCGCTCGCCCAGCTCGGCTTCCTGATCGCCGTCGAGATCGTCGCCGTCCCCGTCTGGTGGCTGCTGTTCTTCCAGGGCGGCGGACCCGATCCGCTGCCGCTGATCGCCGCCCTGCTCCTCGCCGACGTCGGCATCGCGCTCGTCGGGACGCTCGCCGCCGCCCTCGCGCTCGGCGCTCGCACCCGCGACGTGCTGCTGCCGGTCCTCGTGCTGCCCCTCGTGATCCCGATCGTCCTGGCCGGGGTGACGGCCACGTACGCGGCCTTCGGCGAAGAGGGAGGCGGGTTCGGCACGCTCGGACCCCTCGGCTTTCTGGCACTCTACGACCTGGTCTTCCTCGCGCTCGCCTGGGGGACCTCCGAGCACCTCCTGGGAGACTGACGTGCGCGCCCTCGGCCGCCCCTCCACCACCGTCCCGCTGATCCTCAGCCTGATCCTCGTGCCGCTGACGGTGGTGCTCGCGTTCTGGTGGACGGGCGACGACGTGGACCAGGGCTTCAGCCAGAAGATCTTCTACCTGCACGTGCCCGTCGCCCTCGCCTCCTACGCGGCCTTCGGCTACGGCGCGGTCTGCGCGGCCCTCTACCTGTGGCGCCGCGACCCCGAGTGGGATCTCCGCTCCTACGTCGGCGTCCACTCCGGCACGATCTTCGGCACGCTCGTGCTCCTGACGGGCCCGATCTGGGCGAAGGCCTCGTGGGGCGTCTGGTGGAACTGGGGTGATCGCCAGATCAACGTCTTCCTGATCCTGTTCCTCTACTACTGCGCGTACTTCATGCTGCGCTTCTCCCTCGACGAGGGCGAGCGGCGGCGCTCGGCATCCGCCGTCTACGCCCTGCTCGGCGTGGGCCTGATCCCGCTCTCCTTCCTCGCCGTCCGGATCGCCGAGACGCTGATCCACCCGACGGTCTTCACCTCGAGCGGCGCCGCGATGCCCGACACGTTCTTCCTCACCTTCCTCGTCGGGCTCGCCGGCATGCTCAGCCTGATGGCGCTCCTGATGTCGGTCGAGCTGCGGGGCAAGCGGGCCGCCGCCCGGCTCGTCGAGTACCAGCGCGCCGCCCGCGGGGAGGACGCGTGACGCTCCGCGACGCCGTCCCGTACGTGGCCGCCGCCTACCTGGCGGTCTGGGTGATCGTGCTGCTGTACGTCGGCATCATCGGTCGCAAGTTGGGCCGCATCGAGCGCCAGCTCGACGAGCTCGCGCCGCCCTCCGGCGACGGCGAGCGGCAGCCGTGACCGAACGCGTGCGGCTGGGCACGCGCGGCTCCCCGCTCGCCCTCGCCCAGGCCGACCTCGCAGCGCAGGCGCTGTCCGCGATCGGCGTCGCGTCGGAGGTCGTCGTGATCTCCACCCGCGGGGACGAGGCGCCCGCCGTCCCGCTCGGCGAGCTCGGGCCCGGCGCGTTCGCGAACGCCCTCGAGGAGGCCCTCGCCGCGGGTTCGGTCGACATCGCCGTGCACTCGGCGAAGGACCTGACGGGGCCGGAGGACGAGGAGCTCCCGATCGTCGGCTACCTCGCGCGCGCCGATCCGCGCGACGCCTGGTGCGGGACCGCCCGGTCGCTCGAGGAGGTACCGCAGGGGGCCCGCGTCGGCACCTCGTCCCTGCGACGCACCGCGATGCTGCGCCGGCTGCGCCCCGACCTGGAGATCGTCCCGATCCGCGGCAACGTGCAGACGCGGCTCGACCGCCGCTCGACCGAGGGCCTCGATGCCGTGGTGCTCGCCGCCTGCGGCCTCGAGCGGCTGGGGCTGACGAGCGACATCGGCTTCCGCTTCGACCCGACGCTGCTCGTGCCCGAGTCGGGCCAGGGCGCGATCGCGCTGCAGACCCGCATCGGCGAGGAGCACAGCGCGGTTCGCTGCGCCCACGCGGAGACCGGCATCGCGGTCCGCGCGGAGCGACTCGTGACGCGCGCCCTCGGCGGCGGCTGCCGCGTGCCGGTGGCCGCCCACGCCGCCCGCCGCGACGGCGGATGGTGCCTGACCGGCTGGGTCGGCGCACCCGACGGCTCGCGCGAGGTGCGCCTCGAGGTCACGGCGCCCGACCCGATCGAGGTGGGCGACGTGCTCGTCGAGCGGCTGATCGCCGGGGGTGCCGGGGACCTGCTGGAGGCGGGTCGCGCATGACCGTCTTCCTGGTCGGCTCCGGCCCGGGCGACCCGGGCCTGATCACCGTGCGCGGCCTCGACCTCGTGCGTCGCGCCGAGGTCCTCGTGCTCGATCGCCTCGCCGGCACCGAGCTCCCCCTCGAGGTCCCGGAGGGCTGCCTGGTGATCGACGCCGGCAAGGCGCCGGGGCGCGTGGCGATGACGCAGGACGAGATCAACGCCTGCCTGGTCGAGCACGGCCTCGCCGGGCGCATGGTGGTTCGGCTGAAGGGCGGCGACCCGTTCGTGTTCGGGCGGGGCTCGGAGGAGGCGGAGGCGCTTCGCGCGGCCGGCGTCCGCTACGAGGTCGTGCCCGGCGTGACCAGCGCGATCGCGGCACCGTCGGCCGGGGGCATCCCCGTCACGCACCGCGGCCTCGCCACGCACGTGACCATCGTCACCGGCCACGAGGATCCGGCGAAGGCGGAGACGCAGACCGACTGGGCGGCGCTGGCCCGGGCCGGCGGCACGCTCGTGCTGCTGATGGGCGTCGGCCGTCTCGGCGCGATCGCGGAGGCGCTGATCGCCGGTGGCCGAGCCCCCACGACTCCCGTCGGCATCGTCGAGCGCGGCACCCTGCCGACGCAGCGCGTGACGACCGGCACGCTCGCCACGATCGCCGCCACGGCGGAGGCCGCCGGCGTGCGCTCGCCCGCCGTGACGGTCGTCGGCGACGTCGTCGCGGTACGCGACGCGATCGGCTGGACCGAGCGACTCCCGCTCGCCGGCCGCTCGATCGCGATCACGCGGGCGCGCGCGCAGGCCGACGGCCTGACCCGCCGGCTCGCCGACCTCGGCGCCCGCGTCGTCAACGCGCCCCTGATCCGCACGGAACCCGTCGCGGGCGATCCGATCGACGCCGCGCGCTACGACCTCGTGGTCGTCACCAGCCCGAACGCGCCACGGGTCCTGCTCGACCGGATCGGCGGTGACGCGCGCGCCCTCGCCGGCGTCGAGGTGGCCGCGATCGGCCCGGCCACCGCCGCCGCGCTGCGGGAGATCGGGATCGTGGCGGACGTCGTCTCGGAGCGCGCCGTCGCCGAGGGCCTGCTCGACCTGCTCGCGGACCGCGCGGCCGGCCGTCGCGTCCTGATCGCCCGCGCCGAGGAGGCCCGCGACCTGCTCCCGGAGGGCCTCGCACAGGCCGGCGCGGAGGTCGAGATCGCCGTGCTCTACCGCACCGTGCCGGTCGTGCCCGACTCGGACGCCGCCCTCGGCGCCGACGCCGTCGCCTTCACCTCCGCGTCCACCGCCCGCGCCTTCGCCGCCGCCTTCGGCGACCACGACCTCGACCAGGTGCGTGGCGTCTCGATCGGCCCGGCGACCAGCGCCGCGCTGCGCGAGCTCGGCATCCCCGTCGCGCTCGAGGCCGCCGAGCACGACCTCGACGGCCTCGTGGCCGCCCTCATCGAGCTGCTCGGCTAGCCCCGGCCGACGCGCAGGACGCCCGGGATCGTGAGGGCGAACGCGAGCGCGACCCCGATGCCCGACGCCACGAACACGCCGCGCACCCCGAGCGGCTCCGCGAGCGCCGCGCCGATCAGTCCACCCGAGGCGATCGCGGCGACGGCGATCATCCGACCCGTGATCCCGACGCGCGCCTGCAGCCGGTCGGGGACGCCGCGCTGGCGCTCGCCGATGATCGTCGACAGCAGGGCGTAGTCGGCGAGGGAGCGCGCGCCATTGGCGACCGAGGCGGCGACGAAGCCGGGCGCGAGGCCCGTGCCGAGGATCGCGACCGCGCTCGTGCCGGTCAGCACCGCCGCCACCCGTCCCGGTCCGTGGCGGGGTACGGCCCAGCCGAGCAGGGTCGGCACGCCGATCGCCACGAAGCTCCCGACCGCGAGCACCACGCCGGTCTGCAGCGATGACAGCCCGAGCGATTCGCGCAGGAGCGGCACGACCAGGGCGGCCGAGGCGGCGGCGGCGAGGTTCCAGGCGATGCTCAGCCACGTGTAGGCGCGCACGCGCGGCGTCCGCCAGATGACCGCGAGTCCCTCGCGAGCCATGGCCAGCGCCGGCTCCGGCGCGCCCCGGTCGACCGCGTCGAGCGGGCGACGGACCGCGAGGATCATCGCCATCGCGCAGGCGAACATGACCGCCTCCGCGACGAGGGTCAGGCCGGGGCCGATCGCGGCGATCAGCACCCCGCCGAGTGCGGGGCCGACGAAGTAGCCGATCGCCCACGCCGCCGACAGCGTCGCCTGGCCCTCGGTGAAGCGCTCGCGGCCGATGATCGCGGCGATCGCCCCAAACACCGCCGCATCGACGAAGACACGGGCGGTGCCGATCGCGATCGCCGCGGCGAGGACCACCCCGAGCGGCGGATGCCCCATCAGGGTCCAGGCGGGGATCACGAAGGCGGCCAGCACCTGCAGGAGGTGGGCGATCCACATGATGCGGCGGCGGTTGTGCCGATCGCCGACGACGCCGGCGACGAGGCCGAAGGCGACGTACGGCGCGACCGACAGCGCGAACACCAGCGCCGCCGCCGACGCGCTGCCGCCGCCGTCGAGGACGAGCCACGGCAGCGCGATCATCGAGACGCCGGCCCCGATCACGTCGAGGGCCTGCGCGCCGAGCAGCAGCCGCCCGTCGCGGTCCCTCAGAAGCGGGTCGGAGCGCAGCGCGCTACCCGGGCTGCGAGCTCATCGCCCAGATCGCGATCACGACCAGGATGATCTGCGCCGCGCCGATCCAGATGATCCGCTTCGCGTAGGCGGCGGCCTGCGGCGTCCCGATGCTCGCGTTGCGGAGCTTGCGCGCCGTCGGGTGCATCAGGCCGCTGCCGCCGACCGCGGCCAGGATCCAGACGAGGAAGCCGATCGAGATCCACGTCGCGCCCCAGCTGGCGCCGCCCTCGGTCATCATCCAGATGCCCGCGACCATCAGGATCACGGCGGCGGGCAGGCCCACACGGGTCGAGAAGCGCAGCATCGCGTAGGCGCCGACGAGGATCCCGTCCGGGCTGCGGCGCGAGGCGAGCGTCGCGAACACCAGCGAGCCGAACAGCGCGCCGAACCAGACGTACGCGGCGATCGAGTGGATCAGGGCGAGGGTGTCGTAGCTCATGCGTCCGGTTCTCCTGCGCCGGGCGGCGCGTCGGGGTCCGCGAGGACCGCAGCGTAGTCGCGCCGGGGCGCGGCCACCCAGAGGTCCCAGGGATGCGGCTCCCCGTTCGCCCGATCCCGCCCGCATCCTTCTCGGAGCAGCGCGGCGAGGGCGTCGGTGCGCGCACCGAGGCGCCGTCGCCAGGCCGGATCGTCAGGCGCCGGCTCGGCCAGGAGCTCGGCGATCGACCCGGCCAGGCGATTGGCCTGGACGGCGCTCTCCGGCGTCGGGTCGTAGAGGACCCGCCCCCACGCCCCCGAGAGGTACTCGTCCCAGGCCTCGTCGAGCTCGTCGGGCCCGGCCAGCGCGCCCGTCTCGTCGCTCGCGATCGCGAAGCGCTCCTCGAAGTGGGCACGCAGGCCGTCGACCGAGCCGGCCTCGTCGACGAGGCCGAAGTACGTCGGGGGGAAGCGCCCCTCCCCGTCCACGCCGTAGCTCGGTTCGGGCATCCGGCCGGCGCCGATCGCGGCCCGCCACGCGGCGGAGTCGTCGCCGCGTGCCGCGCACAGCTCCTCGAGGGTGGCGTAGCGCGCCCGGATCCACGCGTCGTCGTCGGCGTCGGATTCCACGGCCTGATCGTAGGATGCCGGGATGGCGACGATGCATCTCGCGGGGGTGACGAAGGCCTACGGGGACCGCGTGCTGCTCGACGACGTGTCGCTGCGCGTGTCCGCGGGCCAGCGCCTGTGCGTCGTGGGCCGGAACGGCGTCGGCAAGACCACGCTGCTCCGGATCATCGCCGGCGAGGTGACGCCCGATCAGGGCGAGGTCGGCATCCCCCGCGGCTGGCGCGTCGCCCTGCACGACCAGCGACCGCCGCGGGCGGACGGCCGCACGCTCGGCGCGTACGTGGCCGAGCTGCTCGGCGACGTCGAGGCGATCGAGCGACGTCTCGCCGAGCTCGAGCGGGCGATGGCGGATGGTGATCACACGGACGCCACGATGCACGCCTACGCGGCGGCGCAGGCGGCGTTCGACCAGGTCGGCGGCTACACGTGGCGCGTGCACGTCGAGTCGATCCTGCGCGGGCTGGGCTTCGAGGACGCCGACCTCGAGCGCGAGCTGTCGACCTTCTCCGGCGGCGAGCTGACGCGCGCCGCCCTCGCGCGCACCCTCTCGGCCAACCCGGACCTGCTGCTGCTCGACGAGCCGACGAACCACCTCGACCTGAAGAACCTCGACTGGCTGGAGTCCGAGCTCGCCGACTTCAAGGGCGCCGTCCTCGTGGTCTCGCACGATCGCTGGTTCCTCGAGGCGGTGGCCACCGGCGTCGTCGAACTCGGCCGCGGCCGTCCCCGCACCTACGCGATGCGCTACAGCGCGTACCGCAGGGAGCGCATCCTCGAGGAGACCCAGGCCGCCGAGGCGTTCGAGCGCCAGCAGGAGGAGATCCAGCGCCTCGAGCGCTTCATCGCGCGCTTCGGCGCGGGCACGCGCGCCCGCCAGGCGAAGTCGCTCGGCAAGCGCCTCGACAAGATCGAGCGGCTCGAGCGGCCCGCGAAGGAGGTCCGGCTCGCGTTCGGGTTCCCGAAGACGCCGAAGCCGAGCCGCGACGTCATCGAGGTACGCGACCTCGCGCTCACCGCCGGCGACCGCGTCCTCCTCGAGCATGGCTCGTTCGTCCTCGAACGGGGTCGCGCGATGGCCCTGATCGGACCGAACGGCGCCGGCAAGACGACGCTCGTGGAGACCCTCGTCGGCGACCGGCCGGCCGCGCAGGGCACGGTCAAGATCGGCCACAACGTCGAGGTCGCGTACTTCTCGCAGCACGCCGAGGACCTCCCGGAGCGCGCGACGGTGCTCGAGGCCCTGTCGGCCGGCACCGACCTCGGCACCAGCGACTGCCGGACCCTGCTCGGGCGCTTCCTCTTCCCCGGCAGCGAGGTCGAGAAGAAGGTCGAGGTGCTGTCGGGCGGCGAGCGCAAGCGGCTCCTGCTCGCACGGCTCGTCGCCTCCGGCGCGAACGTCCTCGTGCTGGACGAGCCCACCAACCACCTCGACGTCGAGGCCTGCGAGGCCCTCGAGGCCGCCCTCGACGCGTACGAGGGCGCGATCCTGCTCGTCTCGCACGACCGCGCCCTGATCGACGCCATCGCCGACGAGACGCTGTCCATCGAGGCGGGGACGCTCGTACGCCGCGACGGCGACTACGAGGACTTCCTCGCCGCCACCGACGGCGGCGTCCGCGAGAAGACGGTCAAGAAGGCGGCCGCGGCGCCGAAGCCGAGACGCGCGCCGAAGGTGACCCCGGAGATGCGCCGTGCCCGCGAGCTCGCCGCGGAGGTGTCGGCCAAGGAGGACGTGATCGCCCAGCTCGAGGCCGAGCTCGCCGACGCGAGCGTGCGCGCCGACCACCAGCTGTTCGCGCAGACCGCCAAGGCCCACAGCCAGCGCCAGGAGGAGCTGCGCCTGTTGCTGCGCGACTGGGAGGAGGCCGAGGACGCGGCGACGCGCTCGGCGAACGGGTAGGATCCGGCCCATGCGCGACGTCATCGACCGCCTGCAGGAGGGCGCCTTCAAGGTCTCGGAGCAGGCCCAGCGCCTGGTCCGCGCCGAGATCGCCCTCGCCCAGGCGGAGATCAAGTACAAGATGCAGCAGGCCGCGCCCGGCGTCGGCCTGCTCGTCCTCGCCGGCGCGCTCGCGTTCCTGTCCCTCTTCGCGGTGATGATCGCGATCATCTGGGGCATCTCGAGCGTGGTGCCGCTCTGGCTCGCCGCCCTGATCACCGCCGTCGGCTTCATCGTGCTGGCCGGCATCTGCGCGCTGCTCGGCAAGACGATCCTCGCGAAGGTCGGCCCGCCCGTCCCGGAGAGCGCGATCGGCATCGCCAAGGCGACGCCGGGCGAGTTCGGGCGCAGCGGCGGCGACGGGAGCGACCTCCTATGAGCGCCAAGCAGGACCTCGCCGCGGCCCGCGCCGAGGCGGAGGCAGCCCAGGCCGGCTTCGTCGCGGCCGTCGAC
>JBMTER010000057.1:0-9368 GCA_049433345.1 Gaiellales bacterium
GTTCGCGCGGGGCCGCGGTCTGGTCATCCAGGTCGGGATCGTCGGCGTGTCCCTGCTCTCGCGCGCATGGCTGACGTTCGGCGCGCTGTTCGTGATCGCGTGGACGTGGGATCGCGAGCTCGGAGTCGCCGCCGCCGCCGCGTTCCTCGTCTACTTTACCGTCGACATGATCGCCCGCGGGATCAGCCACGTCCTCCTGAAGGACGCCTCGAGCGGTTCCGCGGCCCCGGAGGGCGCCGCGTGAGGCGCCGCCTCGGCCTGATCGCCCTCGCCCTCTTCGGGGTGCTCGCGGCGCCCGCCGCCGCGCTCGCCGAGGGCGGCGAGTTCAAGCCCGTCGACGAGTTCCTCAACGACTACTGGGCCTCGTTCGTGCTGGGCCCGATCGAGATCGGGATCTCGAAGCTGGTGGTGTACCTCTGGCTCGGCCTCGCGATCACGATCATCCTGACCCTCTGGATCGTGCGCGGCGGCCTGCGCGCCCAGCCGGGCCGCACGCAGACGGTCGTCGAGCTGCTCTACACGTTCTCCGAGTCGAACATCGGCCAGGCCACGCTGCCGAAGGCCGCGTTCGCGCGCTGGTTCCCCTACGTGGCGAGCCTGTTCGTGTTCATCTGGACGCTGAACATGATCAGCTTCATCCCGCTGCCGCTCGACACGCACAACCCGCTCTACGGGTCGATCCCCGGCCTCACCCTGTACGCGGCGACCTCGAACCTGTCGGTGACGCTGACCCTCGCGCTGATGACGATCGCGATCTCGCACTTCGAGGGCGCCCGCGCCAACGGGATCTGGCCCTACCTGAAGAGCTGGGTGCCGCCGAGCCCGCCGGCGCTGAAGCCGTTCCTGATCGTGCTCGAGGTGCTCTCGCAGCTCCTGCGCATCATCTCCCTGAGCGTCCGGCTGTTCGCCAACATGCTGGCCGGCCACCTGCTCATCATCATGTGCATCGGCTTCGTGATCCTGCTCGGCAAGCTGTTCGTCGCGCCGATCGCGATCCCGATCGCCGTGGTCTTCTGGATCTTCGAGTGGGGCCTCGTGGCGTCGCTCCAGGCCTACATCTTCGCAATGCTTTCGGGCATCTACATCGGCTCGGCGATCGAGCCCCACCACTAGACCGACCAACCGTACCCAGGAGGATCTCGGACACATGGCACTTACCGACCAGGGGCTCGTCGACGCCGCGAAGGCGCTCGCGCTCGGCCTCGGCACCGGCTTCGGCGCGATCGGCCCCGGCGTGGGCGTGGGCTACCTCATCGGCAAGACGATCGAGGGAGTCTCCCGTCAGCCGGAGATGCGCAGCGACCTGCAGGGCATGATGTTCCTCGGGCTCGCGCTGACGGAGGCGATCACCTTCTACGCGCTCCTGATGAGCTTCGTCGCCTTCTTCATCGCCTGATCCGATGACGCCGACGATCCTCGCAGAGACAGGCGGTGCCGGGCTGATCCAGCCCGAGCTCGGCCTCAGCCTGTGGACGCTGGTCACGTTCCTGATCGTGCTCGTGATCCTGCGCAAGTACGCGTTCGGTCGGATCGCGGCGCTGCTCGACGAGCGTCGCGAGGCCGTGCGCCAGAACCTGCAGGCCGCGGAGGACGCCCGCGAGGAGGCGGAGCGGCTGCTCGACGAGTACAAGCAGCAGCTGGCCGCCTCGAAGCGGGAGGCCGCGGAGATCCTCGAGCACGCCCGGGCGACCGCGTCCGAGCAGCAGCGCCAGCTGGTCGAGGAGCTCTCCCAGGAGCGGGAGCGCGGCATCGCCGCCGCGCAGCAGGCGATCGCCGCGGAGACGCAGCAGTCGCTCGACCGCATCAAGCAGGAGATCGCCGACCTGACCCTGCTCGCCACCGAGAAGGTGCTGGGCCGGGCGCTCGACGACGCGGAGCAGAAGCGGCTCGTCGAGGAGGCCCTCGCCGGGGTCGACTTCTCGGCCCTGCACGGAGGCAAGGGCGGGGCGTGAGCGTCGCCGGCCCGTACGCCACGGCCCTCTTCGAGGCCGCCTCGGAGGGGGGGACGCTGGCCGCCGTCGACGGCGACCTGGCCGCCGTCGTCGATGCGGTCCGCGAGACGCCCGCGCTGGCGCGCGCGCTGGGCAACCCGGCCGTGCCGCGCGAGGCCAAGTCGCGCCTGATCGCGGAGCTGTGCACGGGCGCCGACCCGATGGTCGCGCGCTTCCTCGACGTCCTGCTCGAGCACCGGCGGCTCGGCGCCCTGTCCGAGATCCAGGGCGATTTCGCCGAGCGCGTGCGCATCGCGAAGGGCGAGCTGGCCGTGGAGCTGACGACGGCCGTCCCGATCGACGACGCCACCGCCAAGACGGTGGAGTCCCAGCTGCGGGAGGCCACCGGCCTCGACGTGACCATGGATCGCACGGTCGATCCGGCGATCCTCGGCGGCGTGGTCCTGCGGGTCCGCGACCGCCTCGTCGACGCCTCGCTGCGCCGACGCCTCGACCTGCTCGGCCGCGACCTCCGGTCCGCCCGCATCCCCACCGCCTAACCCGACGGA
Source organism: Gaiellales bacterium (assembly GCA_049433345.1). Classification (GTDB taxonomy): domain Bacteria; phylum Actinomycetota; class Thermoleophilia; order Gaiellales; family F1-60-MAGs149; genus F1-60-MAGs149. The sequence continues at coordinate 2,501 of JBMTER010000057.1, forward strand.
GAGAACCGACGTGAAGCTCAGCCCCGACGAGATCGCCACCATCCTCAAGAGCCAGATCAGCGGCTTCGAGGACACCGCCGACGTCGAGGAGATCGGCACCGTCATCCAGGTCGGCGACGGCATCGCCCGCGTCTACGGCCTCGAGCGCTGCATCGCGCTCGAGATGCTGGAGCTGCCGCACGGCGTGACCGGCCGCGCGCTCAACCTCGAGGAGTCCAACGTCGCCGTCGTGCTGTTCGGCGAGTGGCAGAAGATCCGCGAGGGCGACACGGTGCGCCGCACCGGCAAGGTGATGAGCGTGCCCGTCGGCGAGTCGATGATCGGCCGCGTCGTCAACCCGCTCGGCCAGCCGATCGACGGCGGCCCCGCGATCGAGACCGCGGAGCAGCGCGCGCTCGAGTTCAAGGCGCCCGGCGTCGTCGATCGCCAGCCCGTGAAGGAGCCGCTGCAGACCGGCCTCAAGGCGCTCGACGCGCTCGTGCCGATCGGCCGCGGCCAGCGCGAGCTGATCATCGGCGACCGCCAGACCGGCAAGACCGCGGTGGCGATCGACACGATCATCAACCAGCGCGACTCCGGCGTGGTCTGCATCTACGTCGCCGTCGGCCAGAAGGCCTCGACGGTCGCGCAGGTCGTGGAGAAGCTGCGCGAGCACGGGGCGATGGAGTACACCATCGTCGTCGCCGCGAACGCGTCGGAGGCCGCGCCGATCAAGTACATCGCGCCCTACGCGGGCTGCGCGATGGGCGAGTACTTCCTCTACAAGGGCGGCCACGCGCTCGTCGTGTACGACGACCTGACGAAGCAGGCGGACGCCTACCGCCAGATGTCGCTCCTGGTGCGCCGCCCGCCGGGCCGCGAGGCCTTCCCGGGCGACGTCTTCTACCTGCACTCGCGCCTGCTCGAGCGGGCGGTCAAGCTGTCCGACGAGCTCGGCGGCGGCTCGCTGACCGCGCTGCCGGTGATCGAGACGCAGGCCGGCGACGTGTCCGCCTACATCCCGACCAACGTGATCTCGATCACGGACGGGCAGATCTTCCTCGAGACGAGCCTCTTCTACCAGGGCGTGCGCCCCGCCATCAACGTCGGCATCTCGGTGTCGCGCGTCGGCTCGAACGCCCAGACGAAGGCGATGAAGAAGGTCGCGGGCCGGCTCAAGCTGGAGCTCGCCCAGTTCCGCGCGCTGGAGGCGTTCGCGCAGTTCGCCTCCGAGCTCGACGCCGCGACCCTGGCCCAGCTCAACCGCGGCCAGCGGCTCGTGCAGACGCTCAACCAGACGCAGTACGACCCGTGGCCCGTCGAGGAGCAGGTGGCGATCATCTGGGCGACCACCAACGGCTTCGTGGACGAGATCGACGTCGCCGACGTGTCCCGCTACAACGACGGCCTGCGCCAGGCGCTGCGCGCCGAGCAGGGCGTGCTGGGCGCGATCCGCGAGTCCCTCGACCTGGCCGACGAGACGGTCGAGAAGCTGAAGGCCCAGGTCGAGCAGTTCGGTCGGGGCTTCCAGGGCTCGGCGGCTGCCGCGGGGGCCTCCGCGTAGGCCGTGGCGTCCCTCCAGGACATCCGCCGGCGGATCCACTCCGTCAAGAACACGAGCAAGATCACCAAGGCGATGGAGCTCGTGGCCGGGGCCAAGCTGCGCCGGGCGCAGGCCCGCATCGAGTCGCTGCGACCCTTCGCCGACGGGATGCACGAGCTGATCTCGGAGGCCGCGGGCCGCACGACGTCGCTGCGCAACCAGCCGCTGCTCGAACGGCGCGACGTGCAGACGACGGCGATCATGCTGATGTCCGGCGACCGCGGACTGGCCGGCGCCTTCAACGCCTCGGTCCTGCGACGCGCCCTCGACGAGGCCGCCGCCGAGCGGGCCCAGGGGCGCGACGTGGTCTGGTACGGCGTGGGTCGCAAGGGCGCGGGCTCGTTGCGCTTCCGCGGCGCCGACCTGCGGCGCTCGTGGACGGGCTTCACCGACCGCCCCGTCTACCAGGACGCCGAGCAGATCGCGCACGCCCTGATCGAGGACTACGCCGAGCAGACCTTCGACCGCTTGGTGATGGTCTTCAACCACTTCGACTCGCCGCTGGTGCAGACCGTCTACGCGACCGAGGTGCTGCCCGTGCCCCTGCCGGAGCGGCTGACGGAGATGACCGCCCGCGAGCGGGCGCTGATGGGCGAGCTCCTGTTCGAGCCGGAGGCGGAGGCGATCCTCGAGCCGCTTCTGACCACCGCCCTCGAGACGGAGATCTACCGGGCGCTGCTCGAGTCGACGGCGTCCGAGCACGGCGCGCGCATGACCGCGATGCGCAACGCCTCGGACAACGCGCGGGACCTGATCGACCGGCTCACGCTGGACATGAACCGCGCGCGCCAGGCCGAGATCACGCAGCAGCTGCTGGAGGTCGTGGCCGGCGCCGACGCGCTCTCCTAGCGCGGTGGCGCGCGCCCGCGTCGCCGGGCGGGTACCGTGGGCGGCGAGGTGAGACGGATCCGGGACGGCATGGCCACGGTCGGGCGCGCGGGCGCCGGGACGCTGACCGCGGTCGTGCTGGCCGCGGCGCTCGCCGGCTGCGGCGCAGCGGGCCAGGGCGGGGCCACGGGCGCTCCGACCCTGACCGCGGAGACCGTCCCGATCGCGCCCGCGCGGTCCGCCGGCGACCTCGACGGCGGCTTCCCGGCGCTGGTCGTGCCCGCGACCGGTGGTGTCCTGCGCGCGGCCCTCGCCCAGGACGTGGACTGCTGGAACGGGTTGTCCCGCGCCGCGCCGGCCTGGTCGGTGTTCGCGTTCGCCGCCCGCGGGCTCTACGGGTACGCCGACGGGGCCTCCGGCGGGGCGGACGGGACCATCAGGCCCGACCTCGCCGACGACATGCCCCTGGTCGCCGAGGACGGGCTGTCGATGCGCGTGCGCCTGCGCGAAGGGCTGCGCTTCCCCGACGGGTCCGCGGTCGACGCGGGCGACGTGGTCGCCACCTTCGAGCGGATGCTCGACCCGGCCGCGCAGTGCGCGGGCGGCGGGCCACCGGCCTCAGGCGCCTACGCGGCGCTGGCCGGCTACCCGGACTGGGCCGAGCGGCGCCGGGCCGGCGAGGACGCCGGCCCGCTGCCCGGCGTGCGCGTCGTCGATCCGCGCACGGTCGAGTTCGCACTGGCCGCGCCCGACCCGGGCCTGACCGACGCGCTGGCCCTCCCGTGGGCCTTCATCCGGCCGGCGGACGCGCCCGCCGCGCGCGCCGACCGCGGGCCGCCGCCGTTCGTGGGCCCCTACCGGATCGCCCGCCTCGAGCGCGGCACGCGCCTGGTCCTCGAGCGCGAGCCGACCTGGGCGGCGAACGTCGCCGCCGGTGCCCCGGAGGGCCCGTGGCAGAACGCGCTCGACGGCGTCGACCTGGCGATCGGCGTGTCCCCGGAGCGCCAGCTCGCGGGGCTCGAGTCGGGCGCCTTCGACCTCAGCCTCGATCGCTCGGTCCCCTTCGGGCGCCCGGCGGCGCGCGCCGTCCGCGACCCGGTGCTGGCCGGCCGCGTCTTCTCGACCCCGGCGGCGAGCGTGACCTACCTGGCGCTGCGGGCCGACCAGCCGCCGTTCGACCGGCTGGAGGCCCGGCAGGCCGTCAACCGCGCGGTCGATCGGGCGGCGCTGGCGCGGATCGCGGGCGGCCCGGCGGCGGCGGCGCCGTGGGGCCAGGTGCTCCCGCCGACCCTCGCCGTCGACCAGCCGGCTGAGGTCTACGGCCACGACCCGCCGCGGGCGCGTGCGCTCCTGCGCGCCGCCGGCCGGGCCGGGGCGACGGTGATCGTGGTCCACGGCTCGGGCCCGGGCGAGCTGGCCCTCGCCCGCGCGGTCCGGCGCGACCTGCGTCGGGTCGGGCTCGACGCGCGGCTCCGGGCGCTGCCGGCCTGGTCGCTCGGGGCCTACCTGCGCGATCCGGCGACGCCGTGGCACATCGCGCTGGTGTCGTGGACCGGGACCGCACCGGACGCGATGGCGTGGTACGGGCCGCTCCTGGTCTGCGGCGCGCCGTCGAACGCGGGGCGCTGGTGCGATCCGGACTTCGACGCGCACGTCGGCGAGGCCGCGGCGCTGCCGCCCGGGCCGGAGCGCAGCGCGCAGCTGGCCGCCCTGTCCGAGGCCGTGATGGAGGAGGGCGCTCCGTGGGCGCCGCTGCTCGCGCCGCGCCGGCTGGCCGTGGTCTCGCCGCGCCTGCTCAACTACCGCTGGTCCCCGGTGCCGGGCACGCGGCTCGACGTGGCCGGCGTCGTCGGCCCCCGCCGCGCCCCCGCGGTCGATCCGCTGCCGGGGTAGTCGCTCCGCCGGAAGCGGTTTCCGCTATCGTGCCGCGCAGGCGCACGCGACCTCCGGGGACGCGGGCGGCCGCACGCAATTCGACCACCAAGCACGAGAGGCAGAAGGCGCACATGGCCGAGGCAAACGTCGGGAGGATCGTGGAGATCAAGGGCGTCGTGATCGACGCCGTGTTCCCCGACTCCTTGCCCGCGATCTACGCGGCACTGCAGATCCAGACCGAGCACGGGCACGTGATCGCGGAGGTGCAGCAGCACCTCGGCGACGACCGCGTGCGCGCGGTCGCGATGGACTCGACCGACGGCCTCGCGCGCGGTGCCGAGGTGATCGACACGGGCGCCTCGATCAGCGTGCCCGTGGGGCAGCAGACGCTGGGCCGGATCTTCAACGTGCTCGGCGACGCGATCGACAAGGGCGACGCGGTCACCGGCGAGCGCTGGGGGATCCACCGCGAGCCGCCGCAGTTCGCCGACCTCAACCCGGTCCCGGCCGTGCTCGAGACGGGCCTCAAGGTCGTCGCCCTGCTCGCCCCCGACACGAAGGGCGGCAAGCTCGGCCGGTTCGGCGGCGCCGGCGTCGGCAAGACGGTGCTGATCCAGGAGCTGATCAACAACATCGCCACCCAGCACGGCGGCCTGTCGGTGTTCGCCGGCGTCGGCGAGCGCACCCGCGAGGGCAACGACCTCTGGCTCGAGATGAAGGAGTCGGGCGTCATCGAGAAGACGGCGCTCGTCTACGGCCAGATGAACGAGCCGCCGGGCGCCCGCCTGCGCGTCGCCCTCTCGGGCCTGACGATGGCGGAGTACTTCCGCGACGTCGACGGCCAGGACGTGCTGCTGTTCGTCGACAACATCTTCCGCTTCACGCAGGCCGGCTCCGAGGTCTCCGCCCTGCTCGGCCGCATGCCGAGCGCCGTGGGCTACCAGCCGACCCTCGCCACGGAGATGGGCGAGCTGCAGGAGCGCATCACCTCGACGAAGAAGGGCTCGATCACCTCGGTGCAGGCGATCTACGTGCCGGCGGACGACCTCACGGACCCCGCCCCGGCCGCCTCCTTCTCGCACCTCGACGCCACCACGGTGCTCTCGCGCGCGATCGCGGAGCAGGGGATCTACCCGGCCGTGGACCCGCTCGACTCGACCAGCCGCATCCTGCAGCCGGGCGTCGTCGGCGAGGAGCACTACCGCGTCGCCACCGGCGTGCAGCAGGTGCTGCAGCGCTACAAGGACCTGCAGGACATCATCGCGATCCTCGGCATGGACGAGCTGTCCGACGAGGACAAGGTGACCGTGCAGCGCGCCCGCAAGATCCAGCGCTTCCTGTCGCAGCCGTTCTTCGTCGCCGCCGTCTTCACGGGCCTCGACGGCAAGTACGTGCGGCTCGAGGACACGATCCGCGGCTTCCAGGAGATCCTCGACGGCAAGCACGACGACCTGCCGGAGCAGGCCTTCTTCCTGGCCGGCGGCATCGAGGACGTGCTGGCCGCCGCCGAGCGCCTCAAGACGACCGCGTAGCGCGATGGCGACGCTGCACTGCGAGATCATCACCCCGGACGGTCCGGCCTTCTCGGGCGAGGCCGAGATGGTGGTGGTTCCCGGCACGGAGGGCGAGCTCGGCGTCCTGCCGCGCCACCAGCCGATCGTCGCGCACCTCGACGTGGGCCAGATCCGCGTCAAGCTGTCGGCCTCGGAGTGGCGCGCGTTCGCCTCGTCGGACGGCTACTTCTCGATGCAGAACAACCGCGCGCTGGTGCTCGTCGAGGGCGCCGTGCCGTCGGACCAGATCGACGTCGAGGCGGCCACGACGCTCGCGGCCGACGCCCGTGAGCGGATCGCCGCGGCCGAGGGCGGGGATGAGGCGGTCAACCTCTTCCGTGCGCGCCGCGACCTGGAGTTCGCCGAGAACCAGTTGCGCCTCGCCGGCCGCTAGGCCGTCCCGACGGCCGTTTCCCGTCATCCTGCGAACGGGAAAGCGGAGGTACGCTGAGTCCATGACCCGACGCCCGACCGCGATCCTGTCCGCCCTCGCCGCCCTCGCGGTGGCCGTCGCCCTGGTCGCCGCGATCGGAGCAGGCGACGCCGACGCCGGCGCCGAGGCGCGCGCCAAGGGAGCCGCGCTCGTGCCCGCCGACGCGCTCGCCTACGCGAGCGTCGCGATGGACCGCGATGGCGCGCAGTGGCAGGCGCTCGAGGGTCTGGCCGCGCGCATTCCCGGCGGCACGGGCACGCTCGGCGAGCTCGACGCGATGATGGCGGGCGACGAGGACGGCGCGGCCGTCCTGCGCGCCCTCGGCGGCGACGTCTCCGTGGGCCTGCTCGGCGTCGACCGCGCCGGCGCCGCGCAGCCGACCGCGGCCGCGGGGCAGGTGGCCCCCGAGGCCGACGGCGCCGCGCTGACGCGCGAGCTCGGGCGGCTCGGCTTCCAGGAGGGCCCCGCGATCGCCGGCACGCCGGTCTGGGAGAAGGGCGCCTCCGCGATCGCCGTCGACGGCGGCCTCGCCGTCGGCGCCACCTCGCGCGCCACGCTGCGCGAGGCCCTCGAGGTGCGGGCGGGCGAGGCCCCGGC
>JBMTER010000058.1:0-9215 GCA_049433345.1 Gaiellales bacterium
CCGCCCACAGCTGCGCGACCTCCTGCCCGAGCGACTCGGCCCCGAGGTCGCGGAGGGTCTCGGCGGCGGCGGCGATGCGCTCCGAGGCGACACCCGACGGGCCCTGGCCGACGAGGACGAGCAGGGCGTCGTCGGAGCGCAGCAGGCCCTCGGTCTGCCGGCCGGCCCCCGCCGCCTCGAGCCAGAGGCCCGCGGCGGCGCGATCGGCGAGCAGGGCCTCCGCGGGCAGGAGCCCGCCGCGCGCGAGGCGCCGCAGCGCCTCCAGCCCGCGCGCGAGGTCGGGCAGGAGGATGGCGGCCCCGGCCTGTGCCGCCGGCACGGGGATGATCGCGAGCCGTACCCCGTGGGACGTCTCATCGTGCAGCAGGGCGGCGAAGCCCCCGCCCGACCCGGCCGTGGCCGTCGCGTCGGTCGCGAGCGCCGTGGCCACCGGCATCCGCTCCCCGCCCTCGGGCAGCGGCCCGAGCGTCCAGCCCGCGGCGCGCAGCTCGAGTTCGAGCGGGCCGAGGGCGGCTGTCGCCTCGACCCGGGCCAGCCAGGCCTCGCGGTCGATCTCGATCAGGCGCCCCGACGGCATCGCGGGCTCGGGCGGCGTCGATGCGGACGGTCCGGGCTCGACCCCCGTCGACCGCGCCCAGGACACCGGATCCCAGCTCACGCGGGCTCCCGCTCCGCGCGGCGGCGCTGCCGGGCCTCCTGCGCGCCGCGGGCCGCGAGCTGGCCGCAGGCGGCGTCGATGTCCGATCCCTTCGAGCGCCGCAGGGTCTGCGGGATGCGCCGTCGATCGAGGACCGCGCGGAAGCGCTCGACCCGCTCCGGCGACGAGGCCTCGAGGTCCGCGGCGGTCGGGTTGTACCAGATCAGATTCACGTGGCACCCACCGGGCAGGTGCTCGTGCAGGAGGTCGGCGAGGCGGTCGGCCTGCTCGCTGCGGTCGTTGACCCCGTCGAGCAGCAGGTACTCCACGTAGACGCGGCGGCGCGTCGCCGCGCGGTAGCGCTTCAGGGCCGCCATCAGCTGGTCGAGCGGGTAGCGGCGGTTGACCGGCATCAACCGCTCGCGCAGCGCGTCGTCGGGGGCGTGCAGGGAGATCGCCAGCTTCAGCTGCAGGGGCTGGGCGGCGAGCGCGTCGATGCCCGGGATCCACCCGGCCGTGGAGATCGCGATCGAGCGCGCTCCGAGCCCGAAGCCGTCGGGATCGTTGGCGAGCCCGCAGAAGCCGAGCACCTCGTCGAGGTTCTGGAGGGGCTCTCCCATGCCCATCATCACCACGTTGCGGATCCGCGCATCCCGCGTGCGGGCCACGCGCGCGGCCCACAGGAGCTGTTCGAGGATCTCGCCACGGGTCAGGGAGCGACCGAAGCCCATCGCACCCGTCGCGCAGAACGCGCAGGCCAGCGCACAGCCCGACTGCGACGACAGGCAGACGGCGTGGCGATCGCCGTGGCGCATCAGCACCGTCTCGAGCGGGAAGCCGTCCATCGTCGCGAAGCGCGCCTTGACCGTGCCGTCGCGACTCTCCTGCTGTCCGTCGAGCACGAGCTCCGTGGCGGGTGCGGCCTCGGCCAGGGCGGCGCGCAGGTCGCGCGGCAGCGTCGTCGCCTCGTCCCACGAGGCGATCAGGTCGCGGGTGACGGCGTGGCGCACCTGCTCGACGCGGTACGCGGGCGCTCCGTGCGCCCGCAGGACGGCATAGGCGGCCTCGAGGTCCATGCCCGAACGCTACCGGCCGGGCAGCGGCTAGTCGCCGAAGACGCTGCCGGTGCCGTTGGTGGCCTGCGCGGCCGGGGCCTCGGCCGTCTCGACGGGGAGCGTCTCGAACGGCACGGTCTCCGTACTCGCCGGCGCGTCCTGGGCGGTCGTCGCCGGCTGCTGCGGCTTGGCGGGCTTCGGCTTGGCGGGCTTCGACGGCGCCGTGGTCGCGGCGTCCGGGTTCGGCGGGTCGGGTGCCGTGATCGCTCCCTGCACGACCGGCTGGCGGACGCCGGTCAGCCACGTCGTCACGTACGGGAACGGCGGGATCGCCCAGCCGCCACCCGGATGGATCTCGAAGTGCAGGTGCGGGGGCGTCCCCTGCGCGTCGCCGCTGGTGCCGACGAAGCCGATCACGTCCCCGCGGCGGACCTGCGCGCCCTCCTTCGCCAGTGGCGAGAAGCCCGCGAGGTGCGCGAAGTAGAAGAGGTTGCCGTGGCGGTCGGCCATCCACAGCCGACGGCCGCCGAGGGAGTTCCAGCCCACGCGGAAGACCGTACCGTCGGTGATCGCCAGGATCGGCGTCCCGGCCGGAGCGAAGATGTCGATGCCCTGGTGCTGGCCCGTGGTGGCGCGCGGCGCGCCCCAGTCGTCCGAGAAGTCGGCCGTCGTCGATCCCAGCACGGGGAACATGTACGCGCCCGACAGGAGCTGCTCGCGGCGTTCCGGGTCGATCGGCGGACTCGCCGAGAAGCCGCCGGGCGGGGCCTCCTGCGTGGCCGTCGTGTCGTAGGCCCCGCCCGAGGGCGCCGCCAGGGCGTCCGACGGGTCGATCGCGGCGGGCGCATCCGACCCGCCCTGCGGGGCCGGCGCCGCCTCGAGCGACGCCGGATCGGGAGTCGCCGCGCCGGTGTCGGCGTAGCCGACGAGGATCTCCGTGCCCGCGGGCAGGCCGCGGTACGTCTCGCGCAGGCGCAGGTGGAGCGCGATCGCGAAGGCGCGCGCCGCGTGCGGCCCGCGAACCGCGTCGACGGACTCGCCGATCACCAGGTCGCCGACCCCGTCGATCACGACCACCCGGTTCGGTGCCGCCTCGACCGGCTGGCCCGCCACGACGAGGTCCGTGATCGCGCTGGCGAGGCCGCTCTGCGCCTCGCGGTCCGGCCCCGCCGCCGCAGCGGCCTGGGTCGTGGTCGAGGAGGCGGTGACGAGCCCGTCGAGCAGGGTCACGCCCGCGGTCCGCACCGTCGCGTCGCCACGGCCCGCGCCGCCGTCCGCACCCACCGCGACCGCCGTGTCCGCGGCGATCACCGAGGCGATCGCCGGGTCGGGTCGGGTCGCGTACCCGCCACCCGCGTTGGCGGTGCCGCCGCGCGACAGCGCCGGCGCGTGGGTGATCGGCTCGTAGCCGGGGATCCGGATCTGCAGCGCGAAGCCCGCCGCGCGGCCCTCGGCCGCCGGGCCGGGCGCGTCCGCCGCGGACGCGCCGAAGCCGACCGCGAGGGCGGCGACGGCGGCCGTGAGGAGCGCCACGGCGAGGCGGCTGGTGCGAACGCGCACGGGGCACAGGGTATCGGGAATCGCGTTTCCGGTGGTGGCCATGCGGGGAAGCCGCTGCGGGCGCACGGCGACCTGCGGACCGTCCGTCGACCATGGCGACGGCTGCGGCTACGCTTGCGGGCGTCCGAGGAGGAGGCACGAGGCGATGAGCGAGGCGATCGAGGCCCATCTGGAGGAGACCCGCACGGTGTCGCCGCCAGCGGCGTTCACGGCCGCGGCGCGGGTACGGGACCGAGCCCTGCACGAGGAGGCGGAGGCCGACTTCGAGGGCTTCTGGCTGCGGCGCGCCCTGAGCGAGATCACCTGGTACCGCGAGCCGACGGTGTCCTTGAACGCCGCGAATCCGCCCTTCTACAAGTGGTTCGAGGACGGCGAGCTGAACCTCTCCTACAACTGCCTCGACCGCCACGTCGAGGCCGGTGGCGGCGACAAGACGGCCTTCACCTGGATCGGCGAGCCCGGCGAGGAGCGCGTGATCAGCTACGCCGAGCTGCTCGCCGACGTCGAACGTGCCGCCAGCGCGCTGAAGGCGCTCGGCGTCGGCAAGGGCGACCGCGTCGCGATCTACCTCGGCATGGTCCCGGAACTGCCCGTGGCGATGCTCGCCTGTGCGCGCATCGGGGCCATCCACAGCGTCGTCTTCGGCGGCTTCTCCGCGACCGCCCTCGCCGACCGCATCCAGGATGCGACCTGTCGGCTCGTGATCACCGCCGACGGCGCGTGGCGCAAGGGCGCGATCATCCCGCTCAAGGACATCGCCGACGAGGCCGTCGAGCAGTGCCCGACCGTGGAGCACGTGCTCGTCGTGCGGCGCACCGAGCAGGACGTCGCCTGGGGTGCGCGCGACACCTGGTGGCACGAGGCGATGGCCGCGGCCGAGCCGCGCTGCGAGCCGGAGCGGATGAACGCCGAGGACCCCCTGTTCATGCTCTACACGTCGGGGACGACCGCGAAGCCGAAGGGCATCCTGCACACCTCCGGCGGCTACCTGCTCGGCGCGATCCTTTCGCACCAGTGGGTGTTCGACATCCGCCCCGACGACGTCTACTGGTGCACGGCCGACTGCGGCTGGGTCACCGGCCACACGTACGTCGTCTACGGCCCGCTCGCGAACCACTCGTCCGGCGTCCTCTACGAGGGCACGCCCGAGTACCCGACATGGGAGCGCCACTGGGAGATCGTGGACCGGCACAAGGTGACGATCTACTACACCGCGCCGACGGCGATCCGCGCCCTGATCAAGGCGGGCGAGCAGGCCGTGCAGCGGTACGACACCTCCTCGCTGCGTCTGCTCGGCACCGTCGGCGAGCCGATCAACCCGGAGGCGTGGGTCTGGTACCACGAGCACGTCGGCGGCGGGCGCTGCCCGATCGTCGACACCTGGTGGCAGACGGAGACGGGCTCGATCGTGCTCTCGCCCCTGCCGGGCCTGTCGACCACGAAGCCCGGCTCGGCGATCGGCCCTCTGCCGGGCATGAAGCCGGTGATCGTCGACGAGCAGGGCAACCCCGTCCCGACGGGCGGTGGCGGGTACCTGACGCTGCAGCGCCCATGGCCGTCGATGCTGCGGACGATCTGGGGCGACGACCAGCGCTTCATCGACACGTACTGGTCGCGCTTCGGTCCGACGGTGTACTTCACGGGCGACGGCGCCCGCACCGACCAGGACGGCGACTACTGGCTGCTCGGCCGCGTCGATGACGTCATCAACGTCGCCGGCCACCGCATCTCCACGACGGAGGTGGAGTCCAGCCTCGTCGGCCACCCCGCGGTCGCCGAGGCGGCCGCGATCGGCGCGCACGACGAGATCAAGGGCGAGCACATCGCCGCCTTCGTGATCCTGCGTGACGGCTCCGAGCCCACGGATGTGCTGCGGGCCGAGCTCGCACAGCACGTGGCGACCGGGATCGGCAAGTTCGCGCGGCCGTCCCTGCTCCTGTTCGCCCCGGACCTGCCGAAGACGCGCTCCGGGAAGATCATGCGGCGCCTCCTCAAGGACATCGCCGAGGGGCGCGAGCTGGGTGACGCGACCACGCTGCGCGATCCCGCGATCGTGGAGGCGATCAAGGCCGACGCGGATCGGCAGCTGGGTCGGGCGTAGCCCGCCTCGCCCGCAGCTTGCGCGCCCCCGAGACGATCATCTCGCCGCCGACGAGGATCAGCACGACCCCGAAGACGCGCGACAGCGTCGCCTCGTCGAGGCGCAGGGCGATCTCGGCGCCGACGAGCACGCCGACGGCGGCGCCGCCGCCCATCAGCACGGCGGCTCGCCAGTCGACCTGGCCCTCGCTGCTCTGACGCCACGCGCCGATCAGGGCGACGGGGATGATCGCGGCGAGCGACGTCGCCTGGGCGTCGAGCTGGTCGAACGAGAACAGGAAGACGAAGGTCGGGACGAAGACGATCCCGCCGCCGACCCCGAACAGGCCGGCCAGCAGGCCCGCCCCGACGCCGGCCAGCGCCCCGAGCACGAGGATGTCCAGCTCGCCGCTCATCAGCCCCAGATCACCAGCCGCAGGCCGATCGCGATCACGAACACGCCGAAGCCGATCACGAGCCACTCCGCGGGCAGGCGCCGCTGGAAGCGGATGCCGATCAGGACGCCGACCACCGCGGGGACGCCGATCAGCAGCGCGCCGACCCAGTCGACGTGGTCGGTGCCCGCGTAGCGGACCACGCCGATCAGGCTGGTCAGGATCAGCGCGGCGAGGGACGTGGCGGCCGCCATCCGCGGCGGCATCCGCGTCACGAGCAGGAGCAGCGGCACGATCACCACGCCACCGCCGATCCCGAACATCGCGGCGAACAGCCCCGCCACGACGCCGATCCCGATCAGGGGCAGCAGGTTCCCCTGCCGGAGCCGGGCGCTCAGGTCCACGGGGCTATGGTATCCCGCAGTGGCGTTCGACCCCCTCGCTCCCCTGCGCGCGGACCCCGGGGCGGGGGCGATCCTGCTCGACGTCGACGGCACCCTCGCCCCGATCGCGTCGCATCCGGATCGCAGCGTGGTGCCGTCGGCGACGCTCGCCACGCTCGAGCTCCTGGTGGCGCGCTACGCGCTCGTGGCGTGCGTGTCGGGTCGCGCGGCGGCGGATGCGGCGCGCCTGGTGCCGGTCGACGGGCTCGTCGTGGCCGGCAACCACGGCCTCGAGCTGCTCGAGGGCGGCGCATCGCGCTGGGCGGATGGCGTCGAGCCGTGGCTGCCCGCGGTGCGCCGCGCCGCCGACCTGCTCGGGCCGCTGGCGCTCGAGGTGGGCGGCTGGGTCGAGGACAAGGGCGGGACCCTGACCGTGCACATCCGCGAGGCCCCCGATCCGGAGGCCGCGCGAGCCGCGCTCGAGGCCCATGCCGTGCCGCTGATCGCGGCGCAGGGGCTCGGCTGGCGGTGGGGGCGGAGGGCGCTCGAGGCGCGTCCGCCCGTCGCGATCGACAAGGGCTCCTGCGTCCGCGACCTGATCGCCACCAAGTCGGCCGTCGCGTGCGCCCTCTACGCCGGCGACGACCTGACCGACGTCGACGCGCTGCGAGCCGTCGACATCGGCGTGGCGGTCCGCTCGGACGAGACGCCCGCCGAGGTGCTCGCCGCCGCCGCCGTCGTCGTGGAGGGGCCCGCGGCCCTCGCTGATCTCCTCGCCGGCCTCGCCGTAGACTGCGCCTGATGGGCTCCGAGCGCCTGCGCACGATCTGCCTGTCACTGGCCGTCGGGCTCGTCCTCAGCGATTCGTCGATCGTCGTCCTCGCCCTGCCGGACATCCTCGTGCGCTACCAGCTCACGATCGGCGAGGTCTCGTGGGTGCTGACCGGGTTCAACGTGGTGCTCGCGCTCGCGGCCGTGCCCGTGGCGTACCTCGTGCGTCGCCGCGCCCCGGGGCTCCTGCTCGCCGTCGGCATGGCCGTGTTCGCGGCCGCGTCGCTCGTCTGCGCGCTGGCGCCGTCCTTCGAGGTGCTGCTCGTCAGCCGCGGCGTGCAGGCGATCGGCGGCGCCCTCGCCGTCACCGCCGCGCTCGAGCTGCTGCCCCTCTCGACCGGCTCCGAGCGGCGGGCGGCCGTCGTCTGGGCCACCGCCGGCGCGCTCGGCGCCGCCTGCGGGCCCGCCCTCGGGGGCCTGCTCACCCAGCTGATCTCGTGGGAGGCGATCTTCTTCGTGCAGGTGCCCGCGATCCTGCTGGCCCTGCCGACCCTGCGCGTCCGCGCCCACTCGGCGCCCGTGCCGGCCGGCCGGCCGCACGTCGCGGCCAACCTCGCGCTGCTCCTGCTCAGCGCCGGGCTGACCGCTGCGCTGTTTCTGATCGTGCTGCTCCTGATCGAGGGTTGGCGGATGACGCCGATCGCCACCGCGCTCGTGGTGACCGTGATGCCGATCGCCGCCATCGTCGGCTCGCGCCTGTTCGGGCGGATGGGGACGCTGCCCGCCCGGGCCGCGGCCGGCACCGTGCTGCTCAGCGCCGGCCTCGCCGGGCTCGCGCTGCTGCCCGATCCCACGTGGCAGTGGACGATCCCGCCGCAGATCGCCATCGGCGTCGGGCTCGGCATCACGATCGAGGCGCTCACCGACGCCGCCCTCAAGGGGCGCTCGCCGCAGGCCGTCCACGGCGGCTGGACGCTCGCCGCGCGCCACGTCGGGCTCGTGATCGGGATCGTCGCCCTGACGCCGCTCTTCACGCACCAGCTCGGCGTGCAGCAGGAGCGGGTCGAGCGGCAGGGCGTCGCGCTGCTCCTCGACGCGCCGCTGCCCCTGTCGGAGCGGGTCGCCCTGGCCGGCCGCCTCGGCGACGCGATCAGCGGGGCGAGCGGCCGCATCCCCGACCTCGCCGAGGCCTTCGGCGAGCCGCCCGCCGATCCCGCCGAGGCCGCGGCCCGGCAAGGGCTGATCGACCGCCTCGACCGCGCGATCCGCGAGGCCGCAACCGCCGCGGCCGCCTGGCCGTTCCTCGCCGCGGCCGGGCTCGTGCTGCTGGCGCTCGTGCCGATCGGCATCGGGCGGCGGCGGATCGACCTCTGACGCGGGCGACCCGGCGCGGCTCCCGCGCGGATGCGGCGCAGGTTGGGCGCGATCCGCGCGGGCGCTATCTTTACCGATCATGGATCGTGTAAAGATCAGCAGCAAGCACCAGATCACCATCGGCAAGCACGCCTTCGACGCGGCGGGGTTCCGCGCCGGAGACGTCGTGGGCGTGCGCGCCCTCGGTCCCGGCCGGGTCGAGGTGGTCTCGGTCGGGGCCTTCCTGGACGAGTACGAGGGGTGCCTCGACACCGGCGGCGCGCTGCGGCGCGCCGTCGAGGGGATGCGCGCCGAGTGGGACTGACGCTGCTCGACACGTCGGTCGTGGTCGGCCTGCTCGACCGCGGTGACGCGCTCCATGCGGCCTCGGCCGCTGCGGTCCGGCGGGAGCTGGACGCGCGGCAGACGCTCGCGCTGTCCGCCGTCAGCTGGACGGAGGTGCTGTCCGGCGCGCAGCGGGTCGCGGGTGGGAGGTTCGACGGCGACGCCTTCCTCGAGCGGGGTGGCATCCCGGTCCTCGCGGTCGATCGGGTGATCGCCGAATCGGCGGCGGGGATCCGCGTGCGGGCCGCCCGTGGACGTCGGCGGATCCGCACGCCCGACGCGCTGGTGCTGGCGACCGCGGACGCGCATCCGGGTGTCGACCGGGTGCTCACGGCCGATGCCCAATGGCGCGGCGTGCGCCTCGCCGGTGCCCGGGTCGTTGTCGTGCGCGCCTAGCCCACGCGCACGACCGGCGTCGGCGGCTCCGCGCCGCCGAGCACCGCCACCGCGTTCGTCGCGGCGAGCACGCCCATCGCGGTGCGGGTCTCCACCGTGGCCGATCCGAGGTGCGGGATCAGCACCGCGTTCTCGAGCTCGAGCAGGCCCGGGTTGACCTTGGGCTCCTCCTCGAACACGTCGAGGCCGGCACCGGCGATCTCGCCTGCGCGGAGCGCGTCGACGAGCGCCTGCTCGTCGA